>NZ_LWMS01000010.1 GCF_003149675.1 Methanosphaera cuniculi
CCAGTCCTAAGGGTAAGTTATCCACGTGTTACTGAGCCGTACGCCATGAATATAAATTCATTCAACTTGCATGGCTTAATCGAATCCCAATAGCAGTATCTTCCGCCAGGATCAAACGGATTTACACAATTATTTGTAAATCAGTCCTATCATAGCAGATATTTTGTATTTACACACTGTTTTTATCTTCTCTTTAGAAGTATTTTTTTGAAGTAAACTTAAAAAAAATTATAGCAGTTCTTTTGTTAACACTTTTTTCGTGTTACACCACTAATTCAATTAACACAATTGCATTAATTGTCTACTTGCTTTTTTTGCGTTTAACGTACTTTGAACTAAATCATTTCTCTATGTCAGTTGACATGTTTGAAACTTTCTTTTAGCTCTCATTAATAAAAGTTATTTATTAAAATGTTTTTATCGCTACAATTGGAAAAACTACAAATCATTACTTAAAAAATCTTAGTGATTTTCTTATGTTCATGTGTCTCGCTTTTTGTAGCACATACTATTATCAACGAACCAAATCTAACAAGATAATTAGAAAATATTACATAAATATTTTTATGGATAATGTTTTACATAAGTATATAATATTATGTTATTAATTCAAAAAGATGACTCTAAGAGTAATTTTATAAAAAATTTATATAAAGAAAATAAGATCATATTTGAAAAAACTACTCTTATTTCAAATAATTTAAAATATGTTATATGTTATTTTAGTAGTGAGGATTATTATTATGTGTATATTTATAATTACATTGATAATATGACATATAGTTGTGTTAATTTTAAGAAATTATCAAATTCTACACTTAGATATTTTAACATGCAAAAAGATGATACTTATGATGATTGGTTTAAAAATAGTTTCCGTTGTCTTTCACATATTGTAGGTTATAAATAAAAGGAGACTTTATCTAATTATATGATAACTTCTCCTCTATAAATATTAGTCTTTTATTATTATTTTTTCATATTGTGGATATTTTTTGATAAATTCTAGTACTTCCTTATCTATGAATTCGAACCATTCTTCATGTGATATATCACGTGAGAAGTGTTTTAGTTTCATATGATTTCGTTCTTCTTCTAATTGTTGTCTTTTTTGTTTGCATTCTTCTGCTATGTTTGGAAGTTCTATTTTATCATACATGTTTCCTTTACATGCAACATTTAGATCTTCAAATTCTAGTGGTATTGTTTCACCATTAGTATGTAGTAGTACTACTATTTCTTCAAAGTTTTCAGCAAGTATTTTATAGTCTATTGTTATACTATTATATGTACTGCTTTTTTCTGTCATACTTTCAAGTTTTTCATAATTCCAGTTAATCATTTTAAATCAACCTTTCTATATTTCTAGTTTAAATTTTATTTTTTATCATATTTAGTTGTTTATTTCAATTTTTTATGTGTTGTGTGTTTATATAGTTTATTTTATAAATGTATGATGTATGAGAAATAAAAACTTAGTAATAGTTATTGTTGCTATTGTTCTTGTTTTAATAGTCTTTATTAGTAATGGTGGAATTAATTTTAACATGTCAGATAATGACACAAATTCCTCAGATAATAATACCACTACTGATAATTCAAGCTATAATAGTAGCAGTAATGATGACAATAATAATGGTAATGATCATAATGAATTAAGTCCACAATCTGATGATTCACAACAGAATCAAGCTGGAGACTCTAAAGCCAAACCATCTAATGGTGGATCTCAATCTAATGGTCAACCACAACAACAAGCAAATGCTAAAGTAAGCAGTAGTGACTCAAGTAATGATAATTAAATAAATTACTTTTTATTACTACTTTTACTTTTTTTATTAGCCCCTTATTTTTTCATGATTCTATTCGTTTTTTGCTTTAATTATTTTTTAAAATCTTTTTCAAAATTTATTAAGTATTTTCATCACATTTTTTTAAAAAAAATAACTTAAATAGGACTTATATATAAATTATTTGATTAAATAAACTAAAAATTATATAAAAAACAATAATAACACTTCTTAAAAAAAATAAAATATTTTAAATACTATTACAGTAAAATATATAAATTGTAATTCCAATTTGACTCAAATAATTTATTAAACAAAGTTATAATTAAATATAACATAGAAAAAAGCTTTAATAAATTATCAGATAAAAACATGGAAAAAAAATAAAAAAATTATAATATTTTAAAATTTACATTATTCTTTCCCAATTTTTTTATTTTAAGAAAGAAAAAAAACCAAATATAATTTTAAAATATCGATAAAATGATAAATAAAAAAATCAACCTAACAAATACAATAAAAAACGAAAGCATCAATACAATTATAAATCTACTAGAAAACCAATACAATGATCAAATAGAATACATCTATGTTGATAAAAGTATACTAACAAAAAACAGACAAGACAACCTACTTTTTAAAGAAAAAATATTCATAACAACAGACAACAACAATAACCTACAAATGCTAGATTTCGAACAAAATGAAAAAGATATACTAAACTTCACACCAAAAGTAGACCTACTAATAATAGACCATCATAACACATCAAACAACTTCACAAAAAACATCATAGATAAACATACAATAATCTCAAAAATCCTATCAGATGACACAATATACATAGAAGATGCACTAAATAAACTAAAAATAATAATATCCAAAGATGAAACATACATCTTCAAAGATAAACAAAACTACAAAAACAACATACCAATGGAATTTAAATATACATAATTTAAAAAAATAAATTCTCAATATCTAAAAAATCCTTCTTTTTTTGATTTACATTATTTAATAAATAAAAGAGTGAAAAATATTTTTTTTCTATTAAATCTAAAAAATATAAATAACAAAAAAAGAACAAAATAACATATATACCCACAATAATCTCACCCCCAAACCCCTCTTTTAACACAATTTTATTCCCTACTTTTTTATTATATAAAATAATAATATTAATACACTATAAAAAATAAATATTAATAATAATGATAAAACTAGACTACTTAACATCAATACTAATGGGCTTATTTATAGGAAGTTTTATACTATTCATAGCACGACTTCTATCATATCCTATATGTGGAATAATACTAGCAATAATCATAGCACCACTAGTAGCAGCATTCTTATACAATCCATCAAATAAGAAAAAAGCAAACCACAGATCACTAAGATGCACAGCTTCAAGCATGCTACTATGTTTCATCTTCAGTATAATACTAGCAACATACTACATACCACAATTTAACACTCTCCTTGGAAGTGCAGACATATCAGCATCAATGTCACTAATAATAATCATAGCATTCACAATAATTGGAGGATTCCTCATAGGAAGTATTGGAGGAAGTATCGGAGCTACAATGAGAAATATAGTATCAGTAATAACCTTCGAAAGAAAATAAACCTCATTTATCTAAAATATCCCCTTTTTACTTTTTTTAAAATAGAATTCAGGTAATTTAGTACATATAATCTTTTTAAATGTTTAATTAGATGTTCTTATTTTTTTTATACTCATATTACTATAAATAATAAAATATACAAATAAAAATTTAGAAGTTATACAAAAGAAAAAAATTTTTTGTATAAAAAAAAAGTAATAAATCAAATAAAAAAAAATAAGGAAACGCTAAAAAATGAACTCATTTTTCATAAACAAACTAAAACCAAGCGAACTTAGAACTATTGCTTATTTCACAGGAATAATATGTATAATACTAGGCGTATTTCAACTAATACCAATAATCTTTGCAATAATATACCATGATAACACACACTACATCAACTCATTTCTAATATCATCAGCACTAACACTCACCTTAGGATTTATAATACATCACTTCTATAAAAAAGAAACGATCACAGATTTATCACTTAAAGGAGCATTAATCTTCGTATTTACAATATGGGGCGTAACAGCACTAATATCAGCACTACCATACTACTTTTCAGGAACACTAGGATTTCTAGATTCACTCTTCCAGTCAATGTCAGGAATAACAACCACAGGATTTTCACTAATAACAGATCCAACAATACCATACTCAATGGCATTCTGGCAAGTCTTCACACAATGGTATGGAGGACTAGGAATGATACTGCTCATCGTAGCTGTAATTCCATCATCCACAAGCCTAAAAAGATTATACTTTGCTGAAGGTAGAACTGAACAAATGACACCCAACATACGACACACATCAATGATATTCATAAAATTATACCTGTTTTTATCAGCAATAGGAGTAATACTCTACATACTTGTAGGATTACCACTATTTGAAGCTTTCTGCTACTCAGCAACAGCAATAGCAACTGGAGGATTTTCAGTATTTCCAGAAAGTGTAAACTACTTCCAAGACTTCTCAATACAACTTGTAACAATAATCCTAATGATACTAGGAAGTACAAACTTCATACTAATATACAGAGTACTAACTCGAAACTTTAAATCATACTACAAAGACTCAGAAACAAAAACCATGTGGTTTGTAATAATACTAGCAACAGCACTAATAACAATATCACTCCTATCAAATAACATCTATGGCTCTGATATTATACTATCAATGAGACATGCACTATTTCAAGCAGTATCAATAATGTCAAGTACAGGATTCAGCTCAACAGACATAAACATGTGGCCACCATTTTGCTACCAAATAATGATAATACTTATGATCTGTGGAGGAGGAATATGTTCAACATCAAGTGGAATAAAACTATATAACATATACTTACTTTTTAAAGCATTCTGGTGGGAAGGACAAAGCATGTTTCTACCAAAAAACTCAGTGATAGTAAAACGAATTTATCATGATAAAAAATATATTGACATAACAAACAACGACATCAGATCAGTTCTAATATATGTAATGGTATACATCATGATATTCATACTAGGAGCAACCATAATACTAATATACACACACAACATAGAATTAGCATATACAATATCAGCATCATCACTAGGAAATACAGGACTTGGACCAGCATACGTTGGAATAACAGCACCAACTGTTGTAAAAATAGTTATGATAATAGAATTCTGGGTAGGAAGAACAGGAATGTGGCCAATATTACTACTAATAGTATATGAAATAAATAAATTAGGGGAAATATCAGAAAAAAATACATAAAAAAAAATAAATTCACCACCCCCCAACTCTTTTTATTTGAAATTTTATTTTTTATACTTTTAAAAATTTGAATATTATAAAGAACATTATTACATAATAATATATAAGAATGAAAAAATCATAAAAGATATAAAAAAAAATTAGTAGGAAGTATAATAAAAGATGAACTCATTTTTCATAAACAAAATAAAACCAAGCGAACTTAAAACAATCGCATACTTCACAGGAACTATCTGCATAATACTTGGAATATTCCTACTACTACCAGTAATAATCGCCCTAATATATGACACACCAAAATACACCCAAGCATTTCTAATATCAGCAATAATAACAATAGTTGTTGGACTACTAATACGAGCAAACTTCACACGAAACAAAATAGGAGAACTATCACTTAAAGGAGCATTAATCTTCGTATTTTCCATATGGGGAGTAACAGCACTATTTACCTCACTACCCTACTTCTTTACAGGACTACTAGGACCACTTGATGCAATATTTCAGGGAATGTCATGAATAACAACCACAGGATTTACACTAATAGATATCCACCCAATACCACGATCAATCGCATTTTGGGAAGCATTCACACAATGGATTGGTGGACTTGGAGTAATACTACTTATAATATCAGTAATTCCATCATCCACAAGTCTAAAAAGACTATACTTTGCTGAAGGTAGAACTGAACAAATGACACCCAACATACGACACACATCAAAAATATTCATAAAACTATACATAATTTTAACATTACTAAGCATACTAACCTACCTACTTTTAGGACTACCAAAATTTGAAGCACTATGCTATGCACTAACAGCAATAGCAACTGGAGGATTTTCAATATTTCCAAGTAGTGTAGATTACTTTAACACACCAGCAATAGAAATTGCAACAATCATTATAATGATAATAGGAAGTACTAATTTCATACTACTATATCGACTAATTAAAGGAAACTTCAAATCATACTATAAAGATGTTGAAGTTAAAACAATGTTCATACTAATGGTTATAGCCACAGTATTAATAACAATATCACTCCTATCAAATAACATCTATGGCTCTGACATAATAGAAACACTAAGACATGCACTATTTCAGGTAGTATCAGTAATATCAAGTACAGGATTCACATCAACAGATGTAAATATATGGCCTCCATTTTGCTATCATATAATGATACTACTTATGATCTGTGGAGGAGGAATATGTTCAACAGCAAGTGGAATAAAACTATATAATGTATACCTACTTTTTAAATCACTCTGGTGGGAAGGACAACACATATTTCAATCTAAAAATACAATAATACATAAAAAAATATACCATGATCGAAGAATAATAAACATAACTAACAAAGAAATAAAATCAGTATTCATCTATGCAATACTTTACATAATAATATTCATAATTGGTGCAACAATCATACTCATCTTTACAAAAGATGTCCAATCAGCATATGTAATATCAGCATCAGCCATAGGAAACATAGGAATAGGACCTGAATCTATAAATATAACAACACCAGCTGTTGTAAAAATAGTCATGATAATAGAATTCTGGATAGGAAGAATAGGAGTATGGCCAATACTACTAATAATAGTATATGAAATAAATAAAATAAATGGAACACTTGAAGATAAATTTGAAAAATAATAAAGGTTAGAAAAAAAAAGTTTATTTTCAAATAAATATCATACCTCCTTTTTCATCTCCCCAAAAAAAAATATTTTACTATTTAGATACCTATCTTTCCTTCTTAAATAATTCTCATCATTATCTCTTTTTTTTATAATTAATATGCTAAAATTTTAAACTTTTGTTAAAAAAAATCAATTATTTTTCATAAGAAAAAAAATGAGAATATTAAAATTTTATTTTTTTTAATTTAGAAATAATAATATTTAAAAAAAAGAGAAAAAGGTGATGAATAAGGTATTTAAACATCAATTACAGGTTCTTTAAGATTATTAAAATTTTTAGATCTTGAACTATTTAAACCAATAAGCATTGTTGAACCATTATGTAATACTGAAGTTACAGCTGGAGTAATCACACCTGATAAACCTAGTAACATAAATAGTGTATTAAATATCACAATCTTTCTATAATTAGAATTAATTAAATCAAGCATTTGTTGACTTAATAATCTAATAGTTACCAAATCATCTAAACATGGTCTAAGTAAAGTAATATCTGCTACTTCACGTGCTAAATCAGATGAATCTTTCATTGCAACACTTACATCAGCTGCAGATAATGCTGGTGAATCATTTATACCATCACCTACCATTATTACCTTATTACCCTTAGCTTTAATTTCTTCAACTATATGAGCTTTATCTTCTGGTAAAACTTGTGATTTATACTCATCAATACCTAATAATTCAGCAGTAGTTGATGCTGCATTTTCAGAATCACCTGTTAACATTATAATATTATCAATACCTAATTTTCTAAGTTTACATAATACTTCTTTAGCCTCATCTCGTGGAGGATCATCAATACAGATTATTCCTTTAAGTACTCCATCAATACCAAAATATATTACAGAGTATTTATCTATATGTTCTTCAATAATTTCTTGTTTTTCTTTTGTTATTTCTACTTCTTCATCTTCAACAACAAAATGTCTACTACCTAAAACTGTACGTTTTCCAATAAGTGTTGTTACAATTCCATGAGCTACAATATATTCTACCTCAGAGTGTAATTCTTCTCCATGTGATAAATTACGTTTTTTCGCTTCATTAGTAATTGCTGTTGCAACACTATGTGGGAAGTGTTCTTCAATACATGCAGCTTGTCTTAATATTTCATCATCTGAAAGTTCACCTAATGATATTACCTTTGCTACATGAGGACTTGATTTTGTAAGTGTACCTGTTTTATCAAAAATTATAGTATTTGCTGTTGCAAATGCTTCTAAGTATTTTCCACCTTTAACCACAATTTCACGTTCTGATGCTTCACGCATTGCAGAAATAATTGCTATAGGTGTTGCTAGTTTAATTGCACAAGAATAATCAACAGTTAATGCTGATATTGCTTTAATAGAACTACCAGTAATTAAATATGTTAAAGCTGTTATGACAAAATTCCATGGTACAATTGAGTCTGCTAGTTTTTCTGCTTTACTTTGAATGGAAGCTTTTGCTTTTTCTGATTTTTTAATCATTTCTATAATTTGATTAATTCTTGTTGATTCATTAATAGCATCAACATTAACAATTATATTTCCATCTTCAACAGTTGTACCAGCATAAACTGTTTTTCCCTTATCTTTATGTACTGCTAATGATTCTCCTGTCATTGTAGCTTCATTTATTGCAGCTTCACCTGATATAATTGTTCCATCAACAGGTATTAGTGATCCTGTTCTTATGATTAGTTTATCATTATCTTTTAGTTTGGTAAATGGTATTTGTATTTCTTTACCATCATCTGTTTGTATCCAAACTTTGTTAATGTTTATCATTAAACTATTTTCTAATGAATTTTTTGTTTTCTCAACAGTATATTCTTCTAATATTTCTGATAATCCTAATAAAAATACAATTGATCCTGAAACATCATACATTCTTTTAGCTAAAGTTACAGCTAAACTTGTTGCATCAAGTAGATCAACATCACATTTTAAGTGTTTTATACTGTTGATTTAATTATATATGGAATTGACTTACATACTATTATAATTTTATTGATGTTAAATGGTAATAAAAACTTACAAGCATATCGTGAAACAATTCTTTTTATAATTTTATTAATATAAATTCTGTTTGTTTCACGTGAAATTTCATCAACTGTTGGTTCTGATTCAGTTAAATCAGATCTTTTCATGTTAGATAAGTATTTAAGTATTTTTATCTTATTACATGAATATTTAATGTAAATACTACCATTTATTGATGAGACTTTAACTTCTTCAATTCCTTTTTTTTCACTTAGAGTTTTTGATAATCCATAACCTTGCTCTTTACTAAAAGCGTATTTACCTGCTCTTAGGCGAATAATATTCTTATTATTATCATAAACTATTTTATATTTCATTTTGTATTTATCCTTTAAAAATTTAAATTAAAAAAAAATATGATAAAAAAAAAATTTTAGGGTTTTAGATGTTAAAAAAATAATTTTTTTGTGGTTTTATTCTTCGTTTTCTTCTTCTATTTCTTCATCTATTTCTTCTGAATCAAATATTTCAATTTGTCTTTTTTCTTTTGCTTCTGCATGAATATCTTCTGCATCTTCTTTAATTGTTTCTATTTCTGATTCAACAGTATCTTTAAGATTTAATGCTCCAGCTGTTAGGTTAACTGCAAGTTTGTGTGCACAGTCTGTTTCAGCTACTTTTTTTATTACATAACCAGCTACTATTCCTCCTATGAAGTATTTAACTTTTGTTTCTCCTAAGAAATCTTTTATTGCCATAATTATTACCTCTTTTTTTGTTTTATATTGTTGTTTAAAATTTAATTAAATAATTGTATTATCATATGTGTATTTACTAAAAAAAAATCCTATTTTTTCAATATTAATATAGAATATTTTTTTTTCACATTTCATATTATATAATTCAAACATTATAACTGTTGTTATAAATTTAGTTTAAACTAAATTCAAAGAATATATTATTAAAGTAACCTAAAAACACATAAAAAAAGCCTTATCTAATAACTTAAAATCAGAAAAAAAAAATAAAAAAAGGGGGAGGGAAGGGGAGATGAGATTATAATTTATCTATAATATCATAATTATTCATCTATAAATTCATCTTCAACTACTTGCTGTGATTCTTCAGAATATGTTTCACCAGGCATAAGAATAAGAGTGTATGTTCCAATACTTTCATGATCAACAAGTTCTGCAAATTCCTCTGGATCTTGTTCTATTTCTGGGAATGTATTATAATGCATAGGTATTACAATTCTTGCACCTATCCATTTTGCAGCAATTGCAGCATCAACAGGACCCATTGTAAAACGATCACCTATAGGTAACATTGCAATATCAGGTTTATACATATCACCAATAATAGTTTTCATATCACCAAATAATGCTGTATCCCCAGCATGATATATTTTCTTACCATTTTCAAGTGTTATTACAAACCCTGCAGCAGCTCCTGCTACTTCTACTTCTTCTGTAAAGTCAATTGAAGAGGTATGTTTTGCATCTGTCATTGTTATATTTATCATATCATTTACTGATACACTTCCACCTTTATTCATTCCTATTGCATTTAGTCCCTGTTTTTGTACAAAGAGTGCTATTTCATGTGTTGATATTATTGTTGCATTAGAGTTATTTGCAATTTCAAGTGCATCACCAAAATGATCTGAATGACCATGAGTAAGAAGTATTATATCTGGTCTTAAGCTTTCAACTGGCGTTGTACATGCAGGATTACTGCTTATAAATGGATCTATTAGTATGTTTAAACCTTCTTCACTTATTATGTTAAATGCTGAATGTCCTAAGTATTCTATATACATATATGAAATCACCTATATTTTTTTTTATAATTTTATTTTAAAAAGTTTTCTATTTATTATAATATTAATTTTTCTTTTTTAATTAAATTTCATTCTTTTTTTTCTATTATTTCAAAAGCTTTTTTACATCCATTATATTTTATAAATTTATTATATTCATCTGAGTTTATCTTGATTGTATCTGTTTTATTTATTGTTGTATTTATCATATTTTTTAGTTTTTCTTTATCATCAATCATAGTAGTTTGTGATATTTTATATGGTTTTATTCTTTGTATGTTTTTTTGTTGTTCTTTATGATTTTTAATTGGTATTAAAATGTTAGGTTTTTTTATTGATATAAGTTCCATGGTAGTTGTGTGTCCAGCTAGTGCTATTGTAAGATCTGATAATCGCATCCATTCAACGAGATTGTAGCTAAACTGTTTTATTATAATAGTTTTATTAGTCTTTGGTATTTTAAATTGACTTGGATCTAATTCTAAGCCTGTGAATATGATAATTGTATCAACATTAAGTTCTAAGGATATATCACATATATTTTCAATTAAAAGTTTTCCAAATTCACTACCACCAACAGTAACAACAATAACTTTACTATCCACATTTATGTTATGTTTTCGTCGTAATTCATCTTTTGTAAGATCTACTGGTGCTTTAATTAAAGGTCCTATAAATTCTGTTTTACTTTTAAGTTTATCTGGTATTGTAATTGTTCCTGGAATATCAGGTATAAGTATTTTTGTTGCATTTTTTGATATTTGATGGATGAGTTTTTCAATACTTTTTTCAAAATATTTTATAAATTGTATATCTGTTGAATCAGAAAATCCAAAAGTTAAATCATTAGTAATAATATAACATGGAATTTTTAGAAGTTTTGCTGTATATGGTGTTGAATAATCAGAATCTGATATTATAATATCAGGTTTTATACGCTTAATTATTCTAGCTTCTTTATACATTGTTTTAATAAAAGTATATGGTATGTCTTTTGAGTTTTTAACTGACTTTTCAATATCAACAGATCCATTGTTTCCTTCAAAGTTCATATTAGGGAGTGGATGAACAGTCTTATGATTTTTACGAAGAAAATGTAATCCTGCACCATAACTTGCAAACTCAACACTATGTCCTTTTTTTTCTAAATATAATGCTAGTGTTAATTCACGAGATGCATGTCCAATTCCAACACCACATGTTGTTATTAATATTTTCATAATTATCAAAAATCCCAAAAAAAAATACTTCTTAATTACTTCTTAGTTATATAGTTGTTTATCATAATTATATTAAAATTATTATCATAAATATTTAAAAAAAGATAGAAAGTGTGGTTGTAAAAAGGGTATTTTATTTTAAAAATAAGTATTACTTTTAATATAAAAAAGTAATACTTTTATATAGTAGAACTAATAAAAATAAGAAATACAAAAAACATAAAAAAAAGGTGACATAAAAAACAACTATGAACATAATAAAAGACACGAAAGGACAAGGAGCAGCAGAATACATACTACTATTTGGAGGAGTAATAATAATAGCACTAGTCGCACTTCAAATATACACAAACTACTTCGCAGATAGTGCAGGATTCAGTGCAAAAACAGACGCAGAACAAATACGAAACAACCTAACAACAAAATCAACATGAATATTATCAAAGACATTCATGCACAACTAAGCACAGAAATAATACTAATACTATCATCCATACTTATAATAACACTAATAACCGCACAGATGACACTAGATTATGAAAACAAAATAACAACAAAAACACAACAAATACTAAACACAACACGAAATACAATACTAACAAAAATATAAAAAGTAAAAAAAAATAGTATTTTAAAAGTTAAAAAAAAAGAAAAGTAAACAAAAAAAAGAAAAGTAATATAAAAAAAAGAAGATAGAATTATTTTATTCTTCTGTTAATAAAACACCATCTTGAGTAATTTCACCTTTCCTAATACGGGTAGATGAAATAGGAACATTATCAGCAGCAAGAATCCATTCAATAACAACAATATCAAGCAAATTAAGCCCATTTGACTTACGAATTTGATTAATATATACAGCTGATTCTTCAGTTTCCTCACTTACAACAATAGCATCAAGTTCAGGATCAAAATCAGCAGTACCCATAGCATCATCAATACGCTTAATTTCATAAAAGTTATCATAATCATTTACAACTTCTTTAACCTTTGCTATTCTTTTTTCACAACTTTCCACATCATGACTTTTATGTGCTGCAAATTCATCAGATGTAATTCCAATTAAAACTTTCTCAGATAACCTAAAAGCTGTTCTAATAAGTTCTTCATGACCTTTATGGAATTTATCAAAAGTTCCTCCAACAGCAATCTTCTTATAAGTATAATCCATTATAATATTACATCCCTTTCTACGTTCTTGTTTTTTTTTATAAAAAAAAATTAATTATTTTTTCATTTATGATTTTTAATAAAATTAAATAAAAAAAAATAAGTTATATTAAAAAAGTTTCCAAAAAAATGAAAAAATAAAGTTTCTAGCTCTTAGTAATTTTTATATTTTTCATAATATTTAAAAATTAATATCCACTAAAAATTGAAAACTTTTTAAATTGTTAGCATGCACCACAATTATAACAACCTTCCTCCTCACACCATGGTGTTACTTCAGAGTTTTGCATTTTTTCATACTCACTTTGAAGATATTTATCTGATATTCCAACATCTATTTCATACCATGGGAATTTAGTTATACCATCAACTTTCACCTGATTAATATTATTTGCAAGTTTATACCAGTCACGGAATTTTAGTTGATCTGATATTTTAAGAATATTATTAAGCTCTCCTCCACCATTTGAAAGTACATATTGTATTGTTGCACGACGTAGAGATTCATTTTTATATCTGAATTTTAATCGTGGAGAATATTTCTTAAATTTCTGGTATAAATCATCATAATCAAATGGCATATACTGAAGTGGAGTATGTGGTTTTGGAATAAGTGGATTAATACTTGTTTTTATTGTATTATATCGTACACCACGACTAAGTATTCCCCTAAGATAATTAATTAATTCCATCACAGTATCTGTTGATTCACCTGGTGTACCAAGAAGTAAATACATTTTAACTTTAAATTTAAGATCAATTGCCCGATCTATTGTATTAATTATCTGTGAATCTGTTATTGGTTTATTTAATTTTAAGCGTTGAGAGTATATGGTTTCAGGTGCTATTGTAATTGTTTTAAGTCCATTTGATCGTAATATTTCAAGAAGTTCATCAGATATTGATTCAATACGTAGAGATGGTGTTACTATATCAAATCCTTCCTCAGATAAATTCCAGCATAAATCCTCAATTTTACTATAATCACTTACAGCTTCACCTAATAATGCTACTCTATTATGTCCTGTTGCATGACGTGTTTTAAGTGCTGTATCTATAAGTGTATCAAGGTCAACTTCTCGTCTTGGACGATACATACATCCACTCATACAAAATCTACATCCACGACTACATCCACGTGATACTTCCATCATAAATGTATTATCTCCAAATGCTGGCATGAATTTAGGATTATCTGTCTTTGTTACTATCTGATATATTGGTCTCCATGCATCTTTCATGCTTTTTATTTGCTGTTTTTTTGCAGGATATCCTGGCTTATACACACCTGGTATGTCAAGAAAGTCAAATATATCGGCACGTGGATCATTTGTATCACTTCTAACATCTATTATTTCATCAAGTACTACTTCTCCATCTCCTATTACAAATAGATCTATGAATTTTGATATTGGCAGTGGATTTGATGTTGCACATGGTCCACCTGCAATTACAAGTGGATCTTTTGGTCTTCTGTTTTTACTTTCAAGTGGTATATTACTTTTTTTAAGCATCTCAATCATATTTAGATAGTCTTCTTCAAATTGTAGTGTGAAACTTACAATATCAAAGTCAGCTAAATCAGATCGAGTTTCAATACTTTTAGCTTGTGGATATATTACACGTTCACAGTAGATATCTTCTCGTGCATTAAGAAAGTCATATATTATCTGATATCCAAGTGATGACATAGCAACTCTATAAACATTAGGATAACATGATGCAACTCGTGTTATTACTTTTCGTGGATTTTTTATAACTGTATTATACTCTTCAATCATTAGTTAATCGTATCTCCCATTTTTTGTTTATTTTTTATTTTCTTCTATTATTCTATTTTTTATTTTATATGAATTTTTAAGTATTTGATCAAGTATTTTTTTTAGTTTGTGTATTTCATTTTCATTTAGAGATTCACATACTTCTTTTTCCCATTGTGTATCAAGATTTAATATGTGTTTTACAATTTCTGCTCCATCTGATGTTAGTGTAACAAAGTTTTGTCGTCTGTTGTTTTTGTCAATTTCTCGATGTATTATATTTTTATCTTCAAGGCGTCTTAGTGTTCGTGCAACAGCTCCTGGTGTTAAGTAGAATGTGTCTACTAGTTCATGTTGTGTTAGTTTTCCTTTATGATATATTTCCATTAATATTGGAAATTCTCCTGCTGATGTATTATAATCTTTTAGCATATGGTTTAAATAGATGTAGTGTTGACGATCAATTATTGAAAAGAATGCTATTAATTCTATATTATCCACATTATCTTCTTTTTTCATATTCTTTAATACACATCCTTATTGTCGTTATTTTTTGGTAATTACTTATTAGTTTTATTTTTTATTATTTTATTATTTTATTATTAATTGTATATTAGTCTAAAAAAAAAGTTGAGATATGGAATTTTTATTAAATTTATAAAAAAAAATTAAAGTAAAAGAAGGTGGAGAAGTTGGATTTAAAGGTTCTATTTTTTTCCCTTTTTTTTATGTATATCCTTCTAGTTTATCAATTTTTTTGATATATCCTTTAAATACTATTAGTCCTAGTAGTGATCCTAAAAATGCTCCTATTGCAAGTGATAGGTATGCTCCATCAGGTCCCATATTTAATGTGAATACAAGAATATATATTGATATTAGTATGAATAAGAATTCTCTGCATGTTGTAAGTATGAGTGATATTACACCTTTTCCCATTCCTTGGAATATGAATGAACAACATAATCCTATAGGTAAAGCCAGTAAGAACAAACATAATATTCTTAGTGCATCTGTTATTATTGAACTTAATCCTGCACTTGATGATGTATAACTAAATAGTAATGCTAGTTGTGGTGCAAATAATTCCATTAATATTATAAGTATTATAACAAGTATCATTGATAATTTTATTGAATAGTTACATATACTATCTACACGTTTTATATCACGTGCTCCATATGCTACTCCTGATACTGTAATTGCTGCTGTTGCAATTCCTACAGGTACCATCATACCTACTTGTATGATACTCATTGCAGCTGAAAATCCTGCAACTGTTGCTGTTGTTGATATCATTGCAAGTACTGCATTCATAATAATTGTTATTAGTGATATTATAAGTTGTTCAATACTTCCTGGAATTGCTACTGCTATTAATTGTTTTAAGATTGTTTTGCTAAATTCAAATTCACTACGTTTTACATCAACATATGTGTCTTGTTTTATTAATATCCAGTATAGCATTAGTATTGTTGCAACTAATGCTGAGAGTATTGTTGCTATTGCTGCACCTATAACTCCCATATTTAGTGCGTATATGAAAATTGGATCAATTATTATATTTATTATTCCTGTAAGAATTAGTGCTATTGTTGCTCGTTTAACATCACCTTCTGCTCTTAGTTGGCTTGAGAGTATTCCATTAAATATTAGTGTAAATGATCCTATGATTATGATTGATGCATATGGTATTGCATAATCTAGTACTGCATTTGCTCCCATTACTATTAGTAATTCTTTTATGCATGGAAGTAGTATTGCTGGTATTATTATTGAAAGTATGAGGGCTATTATTATTCCATGTATTGCACTATTTGATGCTTGGTGTTTATTTTTAGCTCCAATATATCTTGATATTAGTGAGTTTACCCCTGCTCCAAATCCATTTGCTATTCCACCAATTATAATAAATATTGGTGTTACAAATCCAATAGCTGCTAGTGGATCAGCTCCTAATCCTGATATCTACCCTATCTACCATATTATATACCATATTTAAAACTAATGTAAGTATTAAGGGCCATGCTATTGTTTTTAGTGCTATTTTTGGATCACCTTGTATTATTTCAACTTTTGAATTTTTTTCTGAATCATTCTTTTTCATGTTTTGATTCAAATTATCTTATTCTCCTTTGAAAAGATTATTTTTTTTCTATTATTTTATAATAATTATAATAAATGTTGTTTAGTTAATAATTTAAATATAAACATTTTACATGTAAACTATTTAATTGTAAACTATCTTATATTTTTACAACCAATCATATATAAAAGTATTCATTAAAATAATACTAAAAACAAAAATAACAAACAGAATAAAAAAAAAAGGATTGATCAAAAAAATGCAATATGGAGCAAAAAGAGTATTAGATATTAACCTCTCCCAAGTAAGAAAAATGTTCGAACAAGCAAGTCCAACAGCAATAAATCTAGCACTAGGAGAACCAGATTTTGACACACCACCACACATAATCGAAGCACTAAAAGATGCACTAACAATGGGCGAAACACATTACTCACAAAACAAAGGACTACCAGAACTTAGAAAAGCCATAGTACAAAAACTTAAAAAAGACAACAACATAAACACCACAATGGACGATATAATAGTAACAGTAGGAGCAAGTGAAGCACTATACTCATCAATAAATGCACTAATAAACCCAGGCGATGATGTACTAATACCAGATCCAGGATTTCTATCATACCAAGAAGTAGTAAAAATAGCAGGAGCTAATGCAATACCTGTTAAAACATACCCTGAAAATGGATTTAAAACAACAATAAAAGATGTAGAAAATAGCCTAACAGAAAATACAAAAGCTATAATCATAAACTCACCATGTAACCCAACAGGTGCAGTTATCGAAAAAGAAGATGTAAAAGCAATATCAGATCTAGCAGATGATAAAGACATAATCATAATATCAGATGAAATATATGAAAAAATAATATATGATAAAAAACACTACAGCTTCCAAGCATACACAGATAATGCAATAACAATAAATGGATTTTCAAAATCATATGCAATGACAGGACTAAGAATAGGATACCTCTCAGCAATACCTGAAATGATAGATGAAATACTAAAAATACACCAATATAATGTTGCATGTGTAGATACACCAACACAAATAGCAGCAACAGACGCATTAGTTAAATCACAACAATGTGTAACAGATATGGTAGCAGAATTTAGAAAAAGACGTGATCTTGTTGTAAAATCATTAAATGAAATGGGACTTGAATGTATACGTCCTGATGGAGCATTCTATGTATTCTTTAAATGTGATAATCCTGATGAATTTATACAAAAAGCACTAAAAGAAGATGTAGTATTAGTTAATGGAAATGCATTTGGTGATATGGGAGAAGGTTATATTAGATTATCCTATGCACAAAGTTATGATAACTTAGAACGTGCAATGAGAAGACTTAAAAAAATAGTAGAAAACTAAAAAACTTAGTTTTTTATATATTCTCCCCCAATTAGACTACCTTTACTTTTTTTTAATTCCAACCTACAAGTTTATCTGATATTTCACCAAGTTTTTTAATAATATCTTCAGTTAACTGGATATTTTCATTATATGTATCAATCTTATCTTGATATAATACTACTAGTGGTAGACATTCATCAAAAAAATCACTATCTAGATATTGTGATCTGTAAAATTTAAGTGTTCTTTTGTTTGATGAAATTTCACGTTTACAATGATCTATATAATTATTTAAAGCATCAATTTCATTTAAAGCATCTACTCTTATTTGAACATAGTTTTCATATGTTTCACCTATATTTTCTTTAAAATATTGTGGTAGATCATCCTCTGTAACATGAAAATCCTCCACACTTTCTATGATAAAATTATTTAAACTTTCATAAAAATTATCATAACCCATCTTTGAACGTGTAAGTTCCTCATTTTCTTTTTTAACCTTACTTAACTGTTGAGTTTCAGATTTTATCTTTTGTTCAATTTCCTTTTTAGCTTTAAGTAGAAAAGTTTCCTCACCATTTGACATAAGGTATTCTACCTCCCCTTTTTATTATTTGATTAAAAAAAATAAATTTAAATAAAAATATTATTAATTTAATGTTCTAATTAATATGTATGTAATTATCTAGTATATAAAAAAAATAGCATAAATTAAAAAAAAAATAATCTTAATATTTAAAATCATAGATTAAATATCTAAAAATTAGTATTAATGTTAAATAATTATTATAGAAATAGTTTTTAAGCGCCGAGGCCGGGATTCGAACCCGGGTGGAGATCTCTCCAGTGGCTTAGCAGGCCACCGCCGTACCAGGCTGGGCCACCTCGACATATAAAATTAAGTTTTTGTTATAAATAAAAAGCTATATTATACTATATTGTTTATAATATATAAAATTAACTGATATAGTTTTATAATATACATATTATTTTTACAAGCATGTAATTGGATGGACATACCTCATAAATATAAGTTATCTATATTCATAGCTCCACCCCGCGGATCCTCGAACATCAGTTGTCCAAAACAGAGCTGCTTCTTTCCAGACCTGACCCGTTCAATTGATTAAGATAGTTTAGTTTAACCCTCCAGTTAAACTTCCATCACCGCTAATCCCAAGGGACGAAGCTTCTACGCTGCAAATATAGGCTTATAAGTATTTAATATGCCTCTCCAAAAACTTCGGTCGCTCCATATAGAGGATTTGAGCTGATAAGAGACCACTAACCTCCCGACCTAGCTTAATTATAATATATATAATTTAGTATTTATAAAGTTTTTGTATTTAAAAATAGTAATAATTATTTATCAAAAGAATTATTTTTTTTATAAAAAATAGTAATTTAAGTTTATTTTATAATAAAAAGGTGAGTAGAGAAAATTTGTTTAAGGGGAGATTAGGTTTTGAATTTAATCTCTTTTAAGATCCTTTACATCTTCAATGAATAAGTCTAAAACTTCATCACGTAATCCTTCTACAAATTTAAGAGATCCTGCAACTTCGTGTCCTCCACCATCTACTCCTGCTTGTGGAAGTTCTTCTTGTATCTTTGTAATTACATTATTTAAGTTGAAATCAAAGTCATTTTTAATAGTTTCAGTTGCTCTTAGTACTGCAAAGTCAGGTCCATTTGCAAGTGTCATAATAGGTTTATCTTCACCTTTTTCTTGTACTAATTTATCATGTACATATCCTGTGGTTTTACCAGGTGCTGGGTATGTGAATTTATGAGCATATTTTTCAACATCAAGTCTGTTAAGTTGAATTCCATTATCAAAGTATACTGTTTCAACATTAGGAAGTGCTGCTTTAAGTTGTGTGTCAACTCTTTTATCAGATTCAGACATTAATACATCAAGTAGTTCTTCTTGACGTTCACGATCTTCAAGTCCAAGTAGTGTATTCATAATTCCTCGACCATTATTAAATCTTAGGAAGTATGCTTCAAAGTCTACACATGTTGATACACGATCAAGATCTTCACGTGAATATCCAAGTTCTTCTGCAATTTCAAGGTATTGATCTACTTCATCACATTCAGCATGATCTCCAACTGCTGCAATTGCTGGGAAGTGTCTTATTTTATCACGTACATCAGGATTAATCATACCAGCAAGTTCTACTGCTAATGCTCCTGCTGTAAGTTGTGAATCTCCACCTACAAGGTATGGATTTACATGTATATCTACATAATCATCAATTAGTGATCTTCCATCTTCTACTTCTCCTGGGTAGTGGTGATCTACAACAACTGATTCTACTCCAAATACTTTAGAGTGTCTTAGTGCTGCTACATCTTCTTCTGTAGATCCATTATCTAGTAATACTAGAAGTGGTAGTTTTTGTCCATGTCTTTCTTGATCTTCAAGTGCAAATGATAAATCTTTTACAACATCTTCAAGTTCATAGAATGGTGCTTTACTTGGTGATCTTTTAAAGAAGTGCCATTCAGCATCTGCATCATTACTTTCTTCACGAAGTAATGGTAGTACTGCTTGTTCTACTGCTATTCCTGAACATATTCCATCAGCATCTGCATGGTGGCGTACGAGAATTGATCTTCCATCAAGAATTGCACGTCTTATTGCTTTTGCTGCAGCTGCAAGTTTTGGTCTGAGTTTATCAAGTACTTCTGATTCTATCATTACTGATGTATCAGGTGATTCAGCTTTTTTATCTACAGCCATATCAATTGCTCGTCTTACAGCTTCTTCTTCATCTTCAGGTAGTTTTTCAATTGATTCTGATTCAATTTGTATTTTACCACTATGGAGTGATACTTCACCTAGTATTTCTACAACATCTTCAACTTCAAGTTCAGGATACATTCGTACACCTGGTTCATTGAATGCTGCTGCCCATGTTATGTCTGTTTCATCACGTAATGTGAATATTGTAGGACCACTGGTTTGTTGTATTTGTATGATTTCTCCTTGTACTGCAACATTTCGTCCTATAAGATCTTCTGTTAGGTCTTTGACTTTTGTTTTTTTAACGCTGCGTTTTACTGGTACTTTTTCATAGTCATTACCATAGCGTGTTTTTGAATAGCTTAAATCTACATCCATTTTTCCTTTATGTGGTTTAATTTCTGAGATTTTTACAACTATTTTATCTCCAACTTTTTCTTTTGGATTACGGGTTCTAAGTAGTCCATATACACTTTTACTTAGACTTACAAAAAAACCATATTTTTCTACTCTGGTAATAACTCCCTCATAGTCACTTCCGATTTCAAGGTCTTCTATTTGACATGAAGGATTAAGTACATATACCATTGGCTTTGTATATGTAGTTGTTTTACTCATGTTGTTTTACTCCTATGTTTTTAGCTTTATTTTTCATAAGTAAATTCTCTTTTTTTTAGCTTATGAATTTGTCTAAATGTTGTTTTTCTAAATTGTTACGTTCAATAGTATATTGTGATGTGTTTTGTATTAGTTGATTAGATTTTTTGAAGTGTTCTTTTGATGATTGTAAATTATTTGAATTTACATCACCTATTCCTTTTTGTATTTCTTCAAGTGATTGTATTTTTAAATCTATTTCTTCAGTTGTATGTTTAAAGTACTCAGTTAGTATACTGTCGTTTTCTTTGATTGTTTTATTTAAAGCTTTTTGGGTACTATATCGTGCATTTTCATAATATGTCATTGTGTTATTGATCTTATCTGATGCTTCTTGATATTTTTGTTGATTTATATTATCTGTAATTTCATTATAGTTTTTATTTCCCTGTTGTAGGTTATAATTTATTAATGGAATTTCAGCATCAGCTTTATTTATACTGTTTATATAAAAAAGAGCAATAATAGCAAGTACTATTATAATACAGGATATTATGGCTTTTTTATTCATATAATCAATTCCATAACTAATTAGTCTAAACATTTAATATATTTGTTGATTTTACTTAAAATATTTAAATATAATTAAAATATTATTTATTTAATAGTTATGGTTGATAAAAAGGTGTATATTTAACTTGTAGGTTATTTGAAGTACTTTTAATATTTGTTTTAATTTTTATTTTTTCATCTTATATTTTTTTTTGATAGTTTAATAGCATGATAAGTTAGTATAAATAAAAATTTCTTTAAGAAAAAATAAGTTTTAAAAATTGGAAGTTCATATTTTTTTTAGATATTTTTCATGGTGGGTATTAGTTGTGTGGTTTCTTAATTTTATTTTAAAAAAAATAATTTTGTGGTTAAAAAAAAATTATATGTATTAAATGATTTATCAAAAAAATTGTAATTATTAATTATTATAGATTTTTATTTTACCTTATTTTTGTTATAAAAAGGTGGAATTTGTAGTAATTAAAATTAAGTTTGGTCTATGTTAAATAGAAAAATAGGATAAGTAATAAATCTAAATATTCTTCTATTTTTTCCTCTAATTTTAATTAAATTCCAATCTTAAGAATATAAAAATCAACAACTAATAAAAAAAAACGACAACTAAAAAAATATCCTAATATTAATTAATTTTCCTAAAAAATAGGTTAATAAAATATTAAAATTAATTTTTTTTGGTCATTATATTTTTACAATTAATAATATAGAAACATGTTATATATATAAGTTATGAAATTTAAGGATATATATAATTATTTCCATAAATATACTAAAATATACTTTAAAATAGATTAAGTAATTTTTAATAACTTTTTTTGAAAATACTGAAAAAATAGGGATAAAAAGAAAAAAACTTCCCTTTCACATCCTTAATAATTAATCACTTGAATTATAAAATTCACACACACCAACAAACGGACACATATCATGCTTAGGACTAATAGGTCTACAAATTGTCTGACCAAATTGAACCATTAAATCATTAATAGGAATCCAATAATCCATAGGTACAATTTCACATAAAACTTCTTCAGTCTCCTCAGGAGTTTGAGTATGAACAAGACCAAGACGATTAGAAATTCTATGAACATGCACATCAACAGGTATAGCTTCTTTATCAAAACCAAATACCATAACACAATTAGCAGTTTTACGACCCACACCTGGAAGTTTCATAAGCTCATTTACCGTATCAGGTACAACTCCATCATATTCATCAATTAATATTTTTGAAACTTCTTTTATACGTTTTGCTTTAACATTATAAAATCCTGCACAATGAACAAGCTCTGCTATCTTATCAACAGGTGCATTTGCAACATCCACCATTGTTGGATATACACTAAAGAGCTTATCTGATGCTTGATCTGTATTCTCATCACGTGTACGTTGTGATAAAATTGTACGAATAAGAACACGATATGGATCCATATCATAAAATGTACGCCTATTATACATAGATTCTAATGTATCTACAATATCAATGATTTGATCTTCTGAAAAATCACCTATCATACTACTTTTAACTACCATTAATAATCACCATTCTCCACTAGTTTCTTATTGTGTTATTTGATCCATTACTTCAAGGAAATTTGGGAAAGATACATCATAACATGCTGCATCTTGAATTGTAATATGTCCAATTTTAAGACCAAGAACATAAAATGCCATAACCATCCTATGATCAAGATATGAATTTACAATACCACCTGTAGGTTTTCCACTTATTTTAAGACCATCCTGGAATTCCTCAACATCAACACCAACTGATGCTAATTCAGCTGCACAATTATGAACACGATCTGTTTCTTTAAACCGAGCATGTTCTACTCCTGTTATTGTTGATGATCCATCAGCAGCTGCCATTAAAATTGCAACAGTTGGAAGAAGATCAGGTGCATTAGCAAGATTTATATCAAAAGCTTTTAAATTACCATCACTTTTAATATGTATTTCAGTTTCTGATACTTCAACTTCAGCTCCCATACGACGTATAATATCAACAATTACCTTATCACCCTGCATTGAATCTTCATAAAGATTTTTAATTATAATATCTGATTTAAGTAGAGCTGCTGCTGCTATCATGTATGATGCTGATGAATAATCACCTTCTATTGTATAATCTGTACATTCATAGGTTTGTGGCTCTATGTAGTATGATGAGTATTCAGGCTGATTTGATGTATCATATTCAAAGTCTATTCCAAACTTACTTATTACAGATAATGTCATGTTTACATATGGTTTAGATACAAATTTTCCTTTAACATTTAATGTTACAGGACGTTTTGCATATGGTGCTGCCATTAGTATTGATGATATAAATTGACTACTTACATTTCCCTTAATATCTGTTTTTCCACCATCAAATCCACCTTTTACAATTATTGGTGGTGTTCCATTATTTTGTGATGATACAATTGTAACACCAAGATTAGTTAAAGCATTTATTAGATATTGCATTGGTCTTGTTCTTAGTGATTCATCACCTGTAAATATTGTGTAGTTTGCTCTTGGTGCTATTGCTGCTACACTACTTAGTATTCGTACACTGGTACCTGAGTTTTTAACATCAATCACATTTTCAGGTGTTCTGATATATCCAGCTGTTCCTTGAACTATACATTTATCAGGAAACCTTTGAAATAATGCACCAAGCTTCTCACAAGCTTGTAGTGTTGCAAGAGTATCCTCAGAATATAAAGGGTCACGTAAAATAGATTGACCCTCAGCCAATGCTGCTGCAATAAATGCACGATGTGAATAACTTTTTGATGCAGGTGCTTTAATTTCACCACATACTTTATCTACTTTTTCAACTTGTAAATCCATAATATATTACCTTTTCATATTTTTTTAAAAATTTATTTTATTATTATTATTTTTTGGGGTGTGTAAAATTTTTTTTCTTTTATATCTTCTTTTATGTTTTTAATAGATTCTATATATTATCATTCTAAAAAAAAATAAGTATGTAAAAAAAAAATTAGTTACTTTAAAAAAAAGAAGGAAAAAAAGAAGAGTATAAAGATTAAAAGTTTTTTTTTAAATTTTAACTTCTATTCCTTATTTTTGAACTTCTAATAATACATTCATATTAGGAGTTTTAAGAATATCCACAACTTCCCCTGTTTTACTTACAAGTTCTGATTCTTTAGTTATATGTTCATCTGTAAATGCAACATCATCAACTACAACAACACGACCATCAGATTCTAGTTGTTTTTGAATCTCTGATGGATCAGTATTTGCAATATAATCTATGATTTTCTTTGCATTTTGTTTAAATTCAGGACCAATAATACTCATAACTGGTTCTACACTTATAACTTTTTCATTTAAGTCAGGTTTTCCACTTGATACTGATATATTTTCAACACGATTAGTATTTTTAATATCATCAATTGTAGCTTCTACTTTTTCTACATCATCTGTATATATATTTACAATACTAAGTGGCTGATTTAATGCTATTCCATGTGATGATTTATAACGTCTTAATTCATCAATAATATCAATAGCATAGTTTCCAATAAGTTCTACATCATCAGATATTAATTCTTCTTGTATTTCTGGCCATCCACCAATATGTAATTGTTCTGATTCATTACCAAGATATGAATTCACTGTATCAGCAAAGAATGGTGTTATTGGAGCCATGAGTTTTAGTACTGTTTCTATTGTGTGTTTTAGTGTGTATTTTGCATCAGGTGTACTTGGAAGATCTTCATATAACCGGTATTTTACAGCTTCAATGTATTCATCACAGAAGTCATGCCATACAAAGTCATATATTGCTTGTTCTGCTTTTGCAAAGTCATATTCTTCAAATGCATCAGTTACAGTTCTATTTAAACGGTTAAGTTTTGATAGTATCCATTTATCAATGATATTATCACCAGTTAAATGATCTGGTATTTCACCATCTAAGTTCATGTTAATAAATCTGAATGCATTCCAGAATTTACGTAGGAATTTATATGCATGTTTTATATCTTTCCATCCAAATGGTACATCTGATCCTGGTGTACTGTTTGCTGACCATAATCTTAGTGCATCTGCTCCATATTCATCTATTACTTCTTCTGGTGCTATTACATTTCCTAGTGATTTACTCATTTTATGTCCATCTTCACCAAATACCATACCATTTATTACTATTTCATCAAATGGTTTTACATCAGTTAATGCATAACATCTAAGAATTGTATAAAATGCCCATGTTCTTATAATATCATGACCTTGAGGTCTTAATGTTGCAGGATATATTTTTTCCCATCCAGGATTTGGCCAGTCTGCTATTGTTAGTGGTGTTATTGAACTATCCATCCATGTATCTAGTACATCTTCTTCTGCTATGAATTCATCACATCCACACTCAGCACATACATGGTCTGGTTTATCTATTGTTGGATCTACTGGTAGTTGCTCTTCTGATGGAAGTACTACATGATGATGATCTTTACAATACCATACAGGTATTGGTGTTGCAAATATTCTTTGTCTTGATATGCACCAGTCCCAGTCCATGGAATTTGCCCAGTTTTCTAGTCTCTGATACATGTGTTGTGGAACCCATCTCATTTGTTTTGCTTGATCTATAATATCTTGGGTCATCTTATTTGCTGCTACAAACCATTGTTTTTTAGTCATAATTTCAATAGGTGTTTTACATCTCCAGCAAAGTCCAACATTTTGGTCAACTTCTTCTTGTTTTATCAGATAACCTGCTTGTTTTAGATCTTCAATTATTTCACTGCGACATTCTTTAATTGTCATTCCAGCATATTTTCCTGATACATCAAGCATATCACCTTTTTCACTTATTGCATTAATAACATCAAGGTTATATTTTGTTACCCATTCAACGTCTGTTTTATCCCCAAATGTACAGATCATTACAGCTCCAGTACCATATTCTGGGTCTACTGATTCATCTGTGATAATTTTAACTTCACGTTCATATAATGGTAATGTTAATGTTTTACCATGTAAATTCATGTATCGTTCATCATCAGGATGTACAACTACAGCTACACATGCACATAAAAGTTCTGGTCTTGTTGTTGCAATTGTTACATGTCCATTTCCATCTGTTGCTGGGAAATTTACATAGTTTAATTTTGTTACATTATCTGAGTATTCTACTTCTGCAAATGCTATTGCTGTTTCACAACGTGGACACCAGTTTATTGGATGAATATCCTGATATATCATATCTTGGTCGTATAATTTTAGGAATGATAGTTGTGTTCTCATCTTATTTTCAGGAAGCATTGTAATATATTCATGATCCCAGTCTTGTGAGTACCCCATTTTACGCATTTGTAGTCTCATCTTTTCGATGTTTTCATGTGTTAGGTCTATACAGTATTCCCGGAATTTTTCACGTGATACATCATTTTTCTTAATATTATGAATTTCTTCTACTTTTACCTCTGTTGGTAGTCCGTGACAATCCCATCCTTGTGGGAAGAGTACATCATAGTTGTTCATACGTTTGTATCTTGCTATTATATCCATATATACCCAGTTTAGTACGTGTCCCATGTGTAGTTTTCCTGTTGGATATGGTGGTGGTGTATCTATTATGTATGTTGGTCTGGTTCCATCACCTATGAATCTGTATGTTTTTTTATCTTGCCATAAGTCTTGTAATTCTTCTTCCTTGGTATGATCATAATCCTTTGGAATCTCATTATTACTCATCTTAAAGTATGTCTCCTAAAATTTAATTATGTTAAATTTTTATAAATTTTATTATTTTTTTTTTAAAAAAGTTTAGATTTTATTTGTTTTTTTTTAGTTTATTTTTTTTTCCTTGTTAAATAGTAGTTTCTTGTTTGTTATATGTGGAATTTTATATATATAAAAAATAAAATCTTTTTTACTAATTATTATATATTTATGTTAAAAATAGAATATTAAATTTTATATACCAAAGATAGGTTTTTTTTACCATATAAAAAAAAGTGTAAATATAGGGGGGAGAATATTAGTAAATAGATAAATTCTATGATCTGATTTTTTAGATTACATTATCTATTGTATCTTTAATTACTTCTAATATTTCACTATTTGGAACTGTTTTATAGTTTTCTTTAATATTTTCATGATATGTATCCACATTTTTAAGGAAATTATCTAGTATATTTTGTGTTATCATGTCATGATGTTCACCATAGCCAAGTCTATCTATATATATTGCATTTAATATTTGTTCAAATTGCTTATTTACAGGTATACTTAGTACTGGCTTTTTAAGTTCTAATGCTTCTGTAATAAATGAAAATCCACCATTTGCAATTACACATCTTGCATCTTTAAGATCCTTATATAA
Organism: Methanosphaera cuniculi; assembly: GCF_003149675.1. Classification (NCBI taxonomy): domain Archaea; kingdom Methanobacteriati; phylum Methanobacteriota; class Methanobacteria; order Methanobacteriales; family Methanobacteriaceae; genus Methanosphaera; species Methanosphaera cuniculi. The sequence goes on from NZ_LWMS01000010.1 coordinate 28,524, forward strand.
TATTTCCTCAGTAAAAGCACGGAAAAGTAAGTTATCTTCACGTTTATCTTCATGGAAGCCATATATTCTAAATTCTATATCAGAGTTTTTCTTAAGAAGTTCTATTAATTTTTCATTAGAATCACTTGTCTGATATACGAGAATGTAATCTTTTTGTGTTGGTTTTAATTTCTTAATTTCCTCACGTACTAGTGGTTTTATATATTGTGTATCTTTCACATCCTTTAGTGGTGGATAAAAGTATGAATAGATAAGAGTTTTTTTAGCTTTCTGAATAAATGCATGAACTACAGCTTCAGCAAATATACGATCTTTCATATATTTAGAAGATACTTTATATCTTGCATCTGTTATTACATGCATATTATCAAGACTAATAAGTGGAATATTTAATATGTGTGAAAGTAAATTTGCATAAAATTCAAAATCTGACACAACAACATCCGGCTTAAATTCACGTGCAAGTTTATACATCTTAGACATATTACGTTGCAGATCACTTGGTACATCACGCATATTATATGTGAATGTTTTCTTATTTTTAACACTATTATTTTCATATACTGTGTTAAATCCATTAATTTCATGTATATTATTAAACTTAGTACATAAGTACTGATATGCTCGATCACTTGCAAATACTATTACATCATAATTATTTTGTATTAAGTATTCTATTACTATTGCACTTCGTATTGCATGACCAAGTCCTTCACCACATAATGAGTATAATATTCTAGGGTTACGTTTAAGTTTTTCTTTTTCATGACCAAATGTATAATTTATATCATCTAGTGTAACTTTATTTCCAGCTAATTGTTTTGCTGTACTTTTTGTATATTTTAATGCAAGTGTTTTGAGTCCTTCTTCTTCAAGACGACGTGTAGATATTAAAAGTCGAGGAGTATCAAGAACTTTAAATCGACTTATCTGGGCAATACGTTCAATATAATCTGTATCTTCACCAAAATCTATTTTTTCATCAAATCCGCCTACTTTTTCATGTAATGACTTATATGTTAATATTCCATAACATCCTGCACCATGAGGTTTTCTTTTTGAAATTTGTTTTGTAAAATAATTTGCAAATTCATGTGATAATTCATTAATAAAACCCTTCTCTAGTGGTACTATCTGAGTTATTGCAATTCCAAGGTTATGTTGTGTAAATTCATCAATTGCACATTTAAGATAATTATCAGTTAAAACAGAATCAGCATCTAAAAATAATAATACTTCACCTGTAGCTTTCTCAGCTCCTTTATTTCGTCCAACACCAGGAAGTCCTCCATCAACAATAATACAATTATATTCCTCTGCTATTTTCTTTGTATTATCAGTTGAATTAGCATCCGCAATAATAACTTCAACATCCTTGTAATCTTGTCTTTGTATGCTTTCAAGTAGATTTGGAAGATACTCTTGCTCATTATATGTTGGAATAACTATACTAACTTTCATAGAAAAATAATTCCCTCCACAAAAAAAATTAAAAAAAATTTTTTATTATTTATATTCTATTATAATATTAGTAACTATTATAAATTAAGATTAAAAAATAATTATATTACACTAAAAATACTTATTAAAATCATTAAAAAATTTAACTTTCTTAATATTAAACAATACTACTTTACTAAAATGAAAATTATAATTTTTTCAAACATCATATATTAAATAAAAAATAATAAGTTAATAAAATAGAATTAAAAACGATTTTATTTAATTAATTATATATACATCTATAGATATACTTTATAATTACTTAATAAAGAGGAGGTTATTAATTTATGTCTGAACTACCAATAGCACCAGTTGGAAGAATTATCAAAAATGCAGGTGCAATAAGAGTAAGTGAAGATGCTAAAGTAGAATTAGCAAATATCTTAGAAGAAATTGGAGAAAAAATAAGTACAGATGCAGTAGCATTAGCAAAACATGCTGGACGTAAAACTGTAAAAGCAAGTGATATAGAATTAGCTATATAAACATGCTTTAAAACTCTTTTTTCTTTTATAAAAAAAAAATAAAAAGAATTTAACTTTTTTTTTATTTTTTTAAAAATAAAAAGATATTATTTTTTTAAACTTTCATTAAAAGCTAAAAAATATTTAGCAAAAAAAATAAACTTACCCTAACCTCCATAAATTTTATTTTTTATTTTATATATTAAAAATTAATTAAATGAAAAAACTCTCTTTTTTTTATATTTAATTAAAAACTTTTCTTTAAATTACCCTTCAATAATAAAAACTTAAAGTATACTCAATTTTATTTTATTTAAATTTCTAAAAAAAAAATTACTTTAAAAAAAAAGTTATTATAAAAAAAAAGGGGAGGGTGGGTTAAAATGTTAAAGTATTTTTCTATTTTTTTATACAGGATATCCATATTTTTCTTCTTGTCTTAGTTTCATTGTAGGATTTTCAAAGTAACTATAAAAATCCCACGTCATAAATGTAACATCACACTTATGATCAAACGACTCAAACACTTCTTGAATTAACTCTTTATCAGGTGTTGTTGAATTAATTGTATAAATAGTTTTATCACCAACAACATCAATGTGTGTTACATTATAATTTGACATATCAACAGGTTCACTCTGATTTACAACTGTAAGTGTATGATATGCACTGTTACTTCCACCAATTTCCATAAAAAATCCTAGTATAAGTATTAATCCTATAATAACAACAGGATTAATTAGATATTTTATACCATAACGACCCTTAGCATTCCATATAATAAGAAGTAAAAAAATACCAATAAGAAATGGTTGTGAAAACATACCACCATCAAAAAGTCCAATAATTGCCATAGAAAAAGCAAAAATTGAAATAAAACGTGAAACTCTACCCATACATGTTATACTAATCATACCAAGAATAAATGATATAATAACAACTGGTATAACAACTAAGTTATATGGAAGTGAAAACTTAAGAATTGATGATGCTGTGTTAATATGTGATGGTACAAATGTATTTGCAACATAACCTAGTACAGACTTATAAAGATGTGAATGCATAGGACTTGTAGTACTTGTAACATTATCCATTGATGTTAAAATTGTAAAATATGAAACACCATAACTTGATCTTATATAAAATTCAATAATAAGACCAAATAATGCACATGCAATCATAATAGCAACAAGCCATATGATATATTTAAAACGAGCATCACCTGTAAGATAATCAAATTTCATATTAAAGTATGTGTTATTTCTAAGTACAGCTGTTATAATAAACATACTTCCTAATAAAACAAAGAAAAGTACACTTTTACCTTCTGATGAACCTTCAAGTAATGGCCAAAGTAGTGTTGTTAGAAAACTATCAAGATAATCTGTAGCTAAAATAAATGCAGCAAGAAGAATTAGAAAAATTCCAACATAAATAGACTTATTATTTGAAAATGCCTTCTTAATACATGAAGTAATATATATCACCAACATTTATAATTTAAATCTAGAATATATTCTCATTTTATTTTATTTAGATTAAATATTCCATAAAAAAAAATATATTCACTTTTTGATTAATATTTATTTTAATCATTTCTAAAAATAAGTTATTAAATATTTATACAAAAAAAAAATTAGTAGTTATTAAAAAAAAATAGTAAGAAGATGAAAAAGTATGTCCCTTAAAAAAAGGTTTAATACATAACTTTTCATGAAGGAATTTTAAAATTTCTCTATTTTGATAAGTTTAACATACGTTCAATTCCCACACGTGCTTTAGATGCAATTTCCTCATCTACTTCTACAACATATTTTTCATCAGCTAATGAGTCTCGAATCTTTTCAAGTGTTACAAGCTTCATTGTAAGACAGAATGCATCTTTACGTAGTGGTATAAATTCCTTATCTGGATTTTCACGTTTAAGACGTGTTGTAAGATCAATTTCTGTTCCTACAACTAATTGTTTTATATCTGGATCTTTTGCTAAGCGTACCATTCCACCAGTACTTTCAACATAATCAGCAAGTTCTTTAACATCTTCTGGACATTCTGGGTGTACAACTATTTTTGCATCAGGATATTCACTTCGTGCTTTTTGTACATCCTCTGGTTTAAATATTGTGTGTACATAACAGTGTCCATCTTCTGGTACAATTATTGCATCTTTTCCTGTTAGTTTTGCTGAGTAAACACCAAGATTATGATCAGGTGCAAATATGAAATTATCAGAATTTAAACTTTCAACTACCTTTGCAGCATTTGCTGATGTACATATAATATCAGCTTCACTTTTAGTTTCAGCTCGACTATTTACATATAATACAACTTCACACTCCGGATGTGCTTCTTTTGCAGCTTTTAGTTCTTCAAGTGAGATCATATCTGCCATTTGACAGTTTGCCCGGTTATCTGGTAGTAATACTTTTTTATCAGGACATATTATAGCAGCTGTTTCTGCCATAAAGTTAACTCCACAAAATACTATAATATCAACATCATCTACATCTGCTGCTTTAAGACATAATTCTAGTGAATCCCCAATAAAATCTGCAATTTCCTGGATTTCTTTTGGTTGATAATTGTGTGCTAGTATTATAGCATTTTTATCCTCTTTTAATTGTTTAATTTCTTTTATAATTTCATCATTCATTTTTAACATCACCCATTTGATATAACACCTTTATTATTAAGTTAGTGTTTTAATTTTTGTAACACCTTTTATATTAAATAATAGCATCATTAAGTATATTTTGACATATACATTCTGTTTTTTCATCTGTTTTTTCAATTGTTTTTGTTAATAATTGAAGTAAATTTTCAGTTGCATCTTCCATTGCATCCATTACTTCTGTTATTGTTAGTTTATCTTTTGATATTGAAGCTGCATAATTTGTTATTGCACATATACTACTATAACACATCTCACGTTCACGTGCAAGTACAACTTCAGGAACAAGTGTCATTCCAACTACTTTTCCACCTATTTGTTTATAAAACTGGATTTCTGCTGCTGTTTCAAATCTTGGACCTTGAGTAGCAATATATATTCCATAAGGATGTACATCCCCACAGCTTATAAGATTAGATCTTAAAGTTTCACAAAATGGATCTGTACAATCAATATGTACAACCTTATCATCATAAAATGTAGAAATTCTATCATGTGTAAAGTCTATGAAGTTATCAGGTATTAGCAGACTTCCTGGTTGTATATTCATATCTAGTGATCCTACAGAATTTGTTGCAAATACTTGGTTAACACCTATTGTTTTTAGTGCTTCTATGTTTGCACGGTAATTTATCATATGTGGAGGTGTTGAATGTCCCATACTGTGTCTTGGCATGTATGCTACTTGTTTATTTCCAATTTCAAGTATTGATATTTTTGGAGCTTTTCCATATTCTGTTGTAATTTCCTCAGTTGAGGTAATAGGATATGTTTCAAGTAAGGGCTTGGTTCCTGTTCCTCCAATAAGTCCAATCATATGAGATTACCCCTTAATTACACCTAGTGGTTTCATTTGTGCTACAGGATTACTTAGTCCTGTTTTATCTAGTACATCTATTACATCATCAATATTTTTATATGCTTTTGGTGCTTCTTCTGCAATTACTGGTTTTGAATTTGCTTTAAGAAGAATTCCTTCACTAGCTAGTTTTTGTGATACTTCATCTGGTGTAAATTCACGTTTTGCACCTGAACGACTTAGTATACGTCCTGCTCCATGTGCTGTGGATCCAAAGGTTTCATTCATTGCTGTTTCAGTTCCACTAAGTAAGTAGGATGCTGTTCCCATAGTTCCTGGTATTATTACAGGTTGTCCTACACTACGATATTCTTCTGGTATTTCTTCACGTCCAGGTCCAAATGCACGTGTTGCACCTTTTCTGTGTACATAGACTGTTTTGTTGTTTTTTCCAATTTTATGTTTTTCTTTTTTAATTATGTTATGTGCAACATCATATAGTAGATTCATTCCTAGTGATTCAGCATCTTCTCCTATTACATTTTCAAATGATTCTCGTACCCAGTGTTGGATCATTTGTCTATTTGTCCATGCATAGTTTGCTCCTGCTGCCATTGCTTTTAGGTAATTTTGTGCTTCATCAGAGTCAATTGGTGCACATGCAAGTTGTCTATCTGGTATGTCCATTTTTAGTCTTTTTGCAGTTTTATCCATTTCACGTAGACTATCAGCACATATCTGGTATCCACATCCACGTGATCCTGTATGTATGAGTACTACTACTTGATCTTTTTGAACTCCATATTGTTTTGCTACATCTTCATCGTATATTTCGCCGATTGTTTGTATTTCAAGGAAGTGATTTCCACTACCTAGTGATCCTAGTTGTGGTATTCCTCGTCTTTTTGCTTTGGTTGATACTTTATCAGGATCTGCTGTATCCATACATCCATTTTCTTCCATGAATTCTAGGTCTTCTTCCCATCCATAACCATTTTCTACAGCCCAACGTGCACCATTTTTTAGTACATCATCAATTTCTTTTTCTTTTAGGTGTTTTATTCCATTACTTCCTAGTCCTGATGGTACTTTTTTAAATAGTTCATCTACAAGGTCTTTCATGTATGGTTTTATATCATCTTTTGTAAGGTTGGTTTTAAGTAATCTTACTCCACAGTTTATGTCAAATCCAACACCACCAGGGCTTATTACTCCACCATTTTCTCCAAATGCTGCTACTCCTCCTATTGGAAATCCATATCCAAAGTGTATGTCTGGTAGTCCTATGGATCTTTTTTGTATTCCTTCAAGTGCTGCTACATTTGCTACTTGTTCAAGAGTTCCATCTGATATGTTTTGTATTGATTCATCATCTAGATATACTCGTGCTGGTACTCTCATATCTTTTCTGGTATCTGTTGGTATTTCATATACACAATCTCGTACTTTTACTAAATCATCTTTTGAAACCATATTAGTTCATTGCTCCTATAAAAATATCTTTTCTTGTTGTTGTGATTAAAATGTTATTTTTAATAATTTTCTTGTATAATTTTTTTTTTGAAAATTTTTTTATTTTTTATATTAATTTATTTATATGTAATGATTTTTGTTTTAGATTGTATTTTATTTTTATTGTTATAATAAATACAATTTGTATTATTATTTTTTTTTATATTTATTTAGAAGAAAAGAAAAAAATTATTTCCTCTCCAAAAAAAAAGTGTATAAAAAAAAAGTGTATTTTTTGGGAGGTGGTGTTTAAATTATAATTTTTTTTATGTTCATTTTAGATATCTACTATAAACCTCATGTGTATTTGATCATTTTCTTTCTTAATTTCCATGAGATGATATGTGATTGCTTTTACTTCTGTTTTATAATTATACTTAGTTGTATCATATATATCACCCATCATTAAAGCTTCAAGATGATATTCAGATCCATTTTGTGTTATTTTAATATCATATTCTGATGCGATATAATTATCACTATTTAATAACATTAATAATTCTGTAATCCAATCATAAAGCAGACTATCAATATCTTCACTTGTTAAATTTACCTGCATTGGTTTTTGTGGTTCTATTTTATCAACATCTGTTATTAGATTCATCACACCTATTGCTGCAAATTTAAATGCTAAGTTCATATTATCTGCTATTACATCTATTCCTATATCTGCTGTTGTATCAAAGTATTTGTATCCTTCTTTTTGCATCATCATACTTTTTTTTCTCCTATATTTTTTTTCCACTATTTCTTTTTTTTTATTTGATTTGTTAATTATTTTTTAGAATTCTTCTTTTTTTCTCTGCGTTTTTCTATTGCATCTTTTATCATTTTAATGTATGTGTCTTTAAAAAATATTGCTATTATTATCCAAAGTATTAAACAGAATATTATTCCAAAAATTATTATAAAGCTCATAATACTTAGCATCCACTTCTATTTTTTTTCATGGGATTGCCCCTTTAGTTTTATATTGTTATTTCATCTTCTATACATTCATTTATTTGTTCTTTGTTAAATCTGAGTGTTACATATCTTGAATTTCCTTTTTTTCCGCTTCCTGTATAGGTTGTATCAAGTAATCTTAGAAATTCAAGCTTGTTAATTAGACGATTATATGTTGAATAGCTTATTGGATATTTCATATTATATTCTTCATATAACTTACCTGATGTTAAGTTTTTCTCACCAAGATTATTTATAAACCATATCATGTGTTTTTCACGATCTGATAATCCTTGTAGAATATAATCTAATGTTTTATTTTCAGCAGTTTTCATTGCACGTTTTACATCTTCATCTGATATTTGTCTTGATGCACGTATTTCAGCATTATTTCCACTCATACGAAGAAGATCTATTCCAAGACGTAAATCTCCCATATTATATGTGTAGTCTACTATTTCATCAACTAGATCATCTGATATTACAGTTGGATAAAATCCTAGTTTTATTCTTTCTTTAAGAATTTGTCCAATTTCCTCATAGTTATATGGATTAAAATGTATTTCATTAGCATTAAATATTGATCCTACATTTTTATCTAGTACATGCTGAAATTTTACATCAGATAGTACTGCAAATATTCCTGTTTTAACAGTTGGATATGATTCATATGCACGTAGTATATCATAAAATACTTCACTTATCACATTTTTAGAAAATAGATGATTTATATCATCAACAGCTACAATTAATGATTTATCATTTCGTTCAAGTTCACTCATTATACTATTATATAGTCTGGCAAATGGTATTCCAGTTTCAGGTGGTGTATGATTAAATATTTTCTTATATATCTGTGAGAATATGTCAAACTTTGTTGAATGTAATTGGCAGTTAATATGTACACATACTATCTTATTTGAATAGTTAAATTCTATTATTTCAAATAACTTTTTTATTGCTGTTGTTTTACCCGTTGCAGGTGGACCTAGTATTAGGTTATTTATTGGTTTTCCTCCATGTAAAACTGGTCTTATTGAAAGTGCCATTTCTTGAATTTGACCATTTCTAAGTGTGAAGTTTTCTGGTATATAATCAGCATTAAATACTTCAATATCTTGAAAAATTGTTTCATCATGAAGAAGTATGTCTTTTATATTTGAATTTAAATCCATTCTAATTTCTCACCTCTTTTAATCGTAAAAAAAATTTTTATTTTATATATTTATTAAATTATATTAAGATCATATTTAGTTTTATTTAAAATAATATCTCTTATAAGATCAAAAAAAAGTGAAAATTTATTAGTATTATATAATACATGAAAAAAAAGTAGGTATGAAAAAAAATTAGTATAATAATAAGTTTCTTATTAAGTACATCAATCATATCTACTATATAATTCAATATCATTTTTTTAGAACAGATACTTTATATTCAAAATCATTTTAAATTGTTAATATATTTTTTAAAAGTTATTTCAGTATCACTCATTACATGTTTAGCATTTTCAAGTAATTCCTTATACTTAATAAATACATTAGAACCAGTATTAACATTTACATGTTCATGGCTGCAGTTACCATAATTATTACAGTATCTACAGGAAAAATGACAACTGTTATTATAATAGTATTCGGCCTCAGATCCATTACAATATGCTTTATCACCATATAACTTTTTTTATCAAAGAATAGCAAAACGTCCACATGCACTTTCTGCAGGACTACCAATAATAATATAAAATAAATAGTGATATCTAAGTATCATAAATAATAAAAATAACAAATTAATAAAGTACTATAGAAATAAATAAAGAAACAATAAATTAAATTAATAAGAATAAAAATAACTATTTAAATAAAAAAATAAAAAGCAAGGAATAATTATAATGATAAGTCAATATGAATATTACCATCTTTCACATAAACTAAAATATTCATAACCATATCATCAACAAATTCATAATCAAGAAAACTAAAAAATTTCTTAGGTAATGTTAATAAATAATGTGCATACTTTTTTGATTGTGATTTTGATTTCCTAAAAGTTAATCTAATTGACTCTTCTTCTTCATTTAATGACAATGAATATTTTGTTTTGGAAATTTGATTCATAAAAATAACATCAGAATCAATAAAATTAACAAGAGGAAGAGGAACTGAAATATGATACTGTGTTGAAGAATACACTTTCTCTTTTATTTTACGTTTAACAACCTTTTTAGTTATTTTACCAGTATATTGTACAAATAAACCATCATCATTAAATCCTAGAATAGTTTCCATAAATAAACCTCCATTAGAATTAAATTTTATTTTGTTTTGTTAAAAAAAAGATAAAATAAGAATGTTATTAAATAAATATTCTTATTAATTGTTTTAATTTGTTAAAATCTTTTTTTAGTGTAGGAATGGGATTACACATTGAGAATACAATTTCTACTTCCCCATTTTTTCCATGTAGTGTTATATGTTTTTCCATTAGTTTTTCCTCCACAATATTTTATTTTAAGTTTAATATAAAGTTTGAAATACTATTAATGATAAACATATATAAGTATAATATACTATTTAAGAGAGAATTACTCTCTTTTAAATTTGAAGAAGATATTCATGTTAAAAGTAATTTTTAAAGTTTTAGAGAAGAAAATTACTAATAAAATAAATTATGGATATTATACTTATCTTTATCACCCCCTTTTTGTTTTCTAATAATTATTATGTATTTAATAGTGTATAAACAGTTATACTTATAATTTTAAGTATAAAAAAATAAATAAATAAAAAAAATAAAATTAAGAATACATTTTCTTCAACTCATCCTAGAAGAGATTATAAAAAAAATAGTGTTTGGATGGATGATTTTTAATTCTGGTTAAAAAAAAATTTGTCTCATATTTCATATTATAAAAAAGTGTAACTGTTTACTTTTATTTAAAAAAATATGTAAATTGGGAGGAGATGAGTTAATCTTTTTTTTAGATTGTTCCTATTGCAAATGATACAAATGCTATACACATTGCTATTTTCATATATTTTGATACTTTATGTAAGTTTTCTTCACTATAACTTCCTAATGCCATATATGCTGTGTATATAAACATGATATCAGCTATTATTACTATAACTAAGTATCCAATGTTAAATATATGATAAATATACAATAGTGGGCTTAGAAGACATGTTATAATATTAAGAATAACAGCAAGATATACTGCTTTTTTAGCTCCATATATTATTGGAAATGTTTTTGCATTCTCAAGTTTATCACCTTTAATATCTTCTGTATCTTTTATTATTTCACGAGAAAGTGTCATTATAAATGCAAATACTCCAAGAATAACTCCTAAAATTACATCAGATACAATCATTCCACCATAAACGAATGTTAAAGCTGTAAGAAGAGATACACATATATTACCAATAAGAGTTCTTTTTTTAAGATCATATGCATATAATATCATAAGAAATGTACAAATAACAACAAGCAAACCAACAGGTATTGATATTATAAATCCTAGTATTATAGCAATACCAAAAAGTATAAGACTATAATATAATGCATTTATCCGTTTTATTCTACCTGATGGAATTGGTCTATTTGGCTTATTTATCTTATCAATTTCATAATCACAATAATCATTTATCACATTACCTGCACCTGTTGCAAGAAATACTGCAATAATTCCCAAAACAGCAGGCCATATGTAGTATCTGTTAATAAATGCCATTAGAACAACTGCAATAACTGCCATTAGAGCATTTGTAGGTCTTAGTATTTCGATGTATGACTTTATCAATTATTTATCCTCCCCTATTTAAATTATAAATTATTTTAAATTTTTTATTTATCTAATGAATATTAATTTGTCTAAATTTCTATTTTTTTTATATTATTATATGTGTGGAATATATCAGATATTATTATAGGATAAAATAAGTTAAAGATAAAAAAAATGGTTTTTTCTAATAAAATAAAAATTATAATTTAAAAATTTAATATCTACCTAAAATTTAGTGTTATATAATCTACATATATATTATTATAGAAAAAATAAATACTCTTTTTTTTAAGAAACTTATGTTTTATACATAAGCTTTATATTAAATTAGTTACATAATTATATAATAACTAATTTTTAACATACTTAAAACTGTGAGCGAATGAGTATCACTCATTAAGGAGTTTTAAATTAGAATATTTTTTATTTATAAATTATATTTTATTAAATAGGTCATTTAATCAGCCAAAACCATGATATTATAAAAGATATGATAGGATGAATGGATTTTGTAGGATTTTAACTAATATTAGTGTACAATAACAAAATACAAAAAAAATAATTATAATATAAAAATACACTGATGAAATTCTATTTTTTATTATCCATGAAATAAAATTTCTTATCTAATATTTTTTCATAATTCAAATTTACATGGTGAATGGATGGTTAAAAGCCAGATGATAATGGAGGACATTAAATGGCAAATTCAGTATATGTAAAATTTGAAGTACCAAAAGAAATAGCTGATAAAGTTTACGAAGCTTTAGAAATAGCAAGAGATACAGGTAAAATAGGAAAAGGAACAAACGAAGTAACAAAAAACATTGAAAGAAACAATGTTGCTTTAGCTGTTATCGCAGAAGATATTGAACCAGCTGAAATCGTTGCACACTTACCTATCTTAGCAGAAGAAAAAGACATTCCTTACGTATATCTTCCAACCAAAGAAGAATTAGGAGAAGCTGCTGGACTTAACGTGGGCACAGCATCCGCATGTATCATTGATGCTGGTGAAGGTCAAGAATTAGTTGACGAAATAGTTGCAAAAGTCGCAGAACTCAAAGAATAAGTAAATTGGCACAAAAATATTTTATAAATACATATAAAATAAACTCAACTAAAAAAAAATACTAGTATGACTTAAAAAAATTACCACATAAGTATTTTTGGTAAGGAAAGTAATCTTTTATTTTAGCAATAAAAAAAAAATATTTTAAATCTTTACATATTAAAAAGACAGATAAGAAATATTCAAAAAAGAGAGGGAATTTGAGAAACATTCTCAATTTAAACCTTAAATTACTTTTTTTTAATGATCATAACCAAAAAAAAAGTTTTAGTTGGAATTATATTTTATTTAATTTATTTTTAAACCAATTATTTACATAACTATAAGGTGATTATATGGAAGACGGTACTCCAGCAGAAGTTATTGAAGTTTTAAAAAGAACAGGAATGACTGGAGAAGTAATGCAAGTAAAATGCAGAATACTTGATGGAAGAGATAAAGGAAGAATACTCACTAGAAACGTTATGGGAGCTATTAAAAAAGGCGACGTATTAATGTTACTAGATACAATAAGAGAAGCTAAAGAAATCAGAACACCATAAGGTTAATGATTTAATTTTTAGTGAAATCTTAATTATTGTATTTTTTTATATGAAATATTCTTACACAAAATATTTAATAGGAGTTTAAATATGAGAACATGTTCATTTTGTGGAAAAGAAATACCACAAGGTACAGGAAAAATGTATGTTCGTAGAGATGGATCAATTTCTTTCTTCTGCAGCAGCAAATGTGAAAAAAATGACAAACTCGGAAGAGTTCCAAGGAAAGTTAAGTGGGTTAAACAATGAAACAAAGAACTTTTACCATGTTAAAACCAGATGCAGTTAAAAGAAGACTAACCGGTGAAATTTTAGCTAGATTTGAAAAACGTGGATTAAAAATAGTAGCAGCTAAAACACTTATGATTTCTGATGATCTTGCAAAAACACACTATGGAGAACATAGTGACAAACCATTCTTTGGAGATTTAATCTCATACATTACAAGCGGACCAGTATTTGCAATGGTACTAGAAGGCGACGATGTAATAAGTATGGTAAGAAAAATGGTTGGTGCAACCAATCCTAAAGAAGCAGCAGTAGGTACAATCCGTGGAGATTATGCAATAGACACAGGACGTAACATTGTACATGCTTCAGATTCAGAAGAATCAGCAGAAAGAGAAATTAATTTATTCTTCGATGAATCAGAATTCTGTGATTATGAATTACCTGATGAAGATATAATATATGAAGAGCCATAAGAAATTTTTTCTTTTATTTGCTCTTTTTTACTAAAAAATACTATTTTATTTTATTAATGTAAAAAAAAATGTTGAAAAAAATAAAATGAGTTTCATAATATTCAAAAAAAGTATAATGAATATTTTTTTTTTGAATTAATTATAAAAAAAAAGTTTATAGTAACATATTTTTTTTTATTAACAAATAAAAAAAAGTTTGAGTTTTTTTAATATTAAATAAATAAACTTTCAAAAACCAAAGAATAAATATTTATTTTAATTTACGCGTAAAAAAAATAATTAAAAAATAATAAAAAAAACTCTTTTATTTAATCATTAAGAAAATAAAAAAAACCCAATTTAATAAGTATAAGAAAAAAAATAGTAAAAAAAAATTAGTATAGATTTTTTATTTAAAAAATTTAAAATTTTATTCTTTATTATATGAATTTAGAATAGTTTTTAAAATACTAAAAAGCGAATAATTAATCTTTTTAAGTTGTTAATCATTCGTATTATATTTACTAATAAGATGTGAAATTTTTTTTTATAATTTTACAAAAAAAAGACTAACTTATCATTTATTTGAATAATGAAATATAAGATGAAAAAAAAATATTATTATTTTTTTCAAAAATTACATTAAAAAATAGAATTAGAAAAATAGTAAAAAGTTTTTCAGGAATATTTTTTTTATAAGATATTTTTAATAAAAAAAGAAAAAAACCCAAGCACATACTCTTTTATATTAAATTAAAGAAAGGAGAATGTTTCTTTATTAATGGGTTATTAAATCTTTTATAAAAATATTATGATAAAATGGATATTTTTTTAATCAGTAAATTTCCACAAAAAAAAGTGTGAAGTTTTAACTTTTAGTTAATCTACTGTTTAATAAATAAGGTTCAATGGATAAAAATCCTTAAATATTGAATTTAAGGTCAATATATTTTTTTATAGGGAGAATAATAAAATGAAAACAAGATCACCTATTGTATCTGTTTTAGGTCATGTAGATCATGGAAAAACTACCCTTCTTGATAACATACGTGGTAGTACTATAGCAGCAAAAGAAGCAGGTGGTATAACACAGCATATTGGTGCAACTGAAATTCCAATGGATGTTATCTCATCAATTTGTGGTGAATTCCTGGAAAGAATGAGTATTAATGAAAAATTACCTGGTCTATTTTTTATAGATACACCAGGACATGAAGCTTTTACCACACTACGAAAACGTGGTGGATCACTAGCAGATTTAGCAATTCTTATATTAGATGTGAATGAAGGATTTAAACCTCAAACATATGAGGCATTAAACATTCTAAAATCATCAAAAACACCATTTGTAGTAGCAGCAAACAAAATAGATAAAATTCCTGGATGGAAAAGTGTTGAAAATGCATCTTTCACAGAATCTATGAAACAACAAGATAGTGATATAGTATTTAAACTAGATCAGAAACTCTATGAAATTGTTGGAACACTACATGAGGAAGGTTTTGAATCTGAACGCTTTGATCGGATAAGTAACTTTGCAAGTCAAATTACAATAGTTCCAATTAGTGCGATGTCAGGTGAAGGTTTAACAGAACTTCTTACAATGCTACTAGGACTTGCATACCAATATCTACGTGAACAACTTCAAATTGAAGAAAATTCACCAGCAGAAGGAACAGTACTAGAAGTTAAAGAAGAAAAAGGACTAGGTCTTACAATAGATACAATTATCTATGATGGTCTTCTTAATAAAGATGATCGTATCATGATGTTAACTAAGGATAATAAAGTTATCTCAACTAAGATTAGATCACTTCTTAAACCAAAACCACTTGAGGAAATCAGAGAATCAAAAACAATGTTTGAAAACACAGATGAAATTGTTGCAGCAGCTGGTGTTAAAATTGTAGCACCACACGTTGATGATGTTGTAGCAGGATCACCTCTTAAAGTTGCAAACGCAAATGATGAAAAGGTAGAAGATGAACTACTATCTGAAGTTGACAATATACGTATACAAACAAATGATATAGGTATAATAGTTAAAGCAGATACACTTGGTTCTTTAGAAGCACTAGTTAACATACTAGATCAAAAAGATATTCCAATAAAATCAGCAGAAATTGGTGATATATCACGTCGTGATATAATAAATGCATCAATCATGTATGAAGAAGATAAAAAATATGGAGTAGTAGTAGGATTTAATGTTAACATATTACCATCAGCTGAGGAAGAACTTAATAACCAAGAAATTAAAGTATTCCAAGATAAAGTAATCTACCAGTTAACAGAAGATTACCTAGACTGGGTAAACACTGCTAAAGAACGACAAAAAGAACAAAGACTAGCTTCAATAATCAGACCATCTAAAATAAGAATCATACCAAAACTTGTATTTAGACATAGTAAACCTGCAATTGCAGGTGTTGAAATAATGTCTGGAATAATACAAAGAGGTGTGACACTTATTAATGAAAAAGGAAACGTAGTAGGAAAAGTTGAAAGTATGGAAGATAATGGAGAAAATCTTTCAAAAGCATCTCGTGGATCACAAGTTGCAATGGCAATATCTGATGCAGTATTTGAAAAAGACTTCGAAGAAGGAGATGTACTATACGTTGACATGTCAGAGCGAAACTTCTTAGCAATAGAAGAAGAATTTGATAGTAAACTTCTTGATGATGAACGTCATACAATGGATGAACTTAAAGAAATCAAACAACAATCAGAAGATCCTAACTGGGGAGTAATAAACACTGATTGGAGTGAGCTTGACACACTAGATGAAGATGAATATGAAGACTTCTACGAATAGCTAAAAAAAAATAATAAGTCGTAGAATTATGTACTAAAGCGTTTAATTGTGTAAAAAAAAATAATAATAAAAAAAAAGTATAAAAAATTTAAAAGTAAAAAAAAATGGATGGTTATTATACATAATATCATTTACAATTTTTTTGCACAATTTAAAAATAAATACTAAAAAAAAATATTATATTTTTTTACTTTTAGATTAAAAAATTTAAAAAAAAATTTAAAAAAATAAACTTAAAAAGGAGACATATAATGGTATACAAAGTAGTAGTATCAGATGAAGATGTAACATACCAATTAGAACTTGATGATAAAGATGCAAACGTTGTAAATGGTCTTAAAATCGGAGACGAATTTGCAGGAGGAGTTCTAGGACTCAAAGGTTACAAATTAGAAATAACCGGTGGTAGTGACAAAAACGGTTTCCCAATGAAAGCAGATGTAGATGGAACACGCAGATTCAAAAGTCTAGTAGATGGTGGAACAGGATTTAAACCTACCAAAAAAGGATTAAGAAGAAGAAAAACAGTACGTGGAAACACAATTGCTGATGATATATCCCAAATAAATGTAAAAGTTTCAGAAAGAGGAGATCAAACACTAGCTGAAATTTTCGCAGAACCAGAAGAAGAACAAGCAGAAGAATAGATAATATAAAATAATTTATATTATCCCACAAAAATTGGAGGTGTAACTTATGGATGTACAATCCGAAGTTAACATTGGATTAGTAGGTCACGTTGATCATGGAAAAACAACATTAACCAAAGCACTATCTGGAATATGGACAGATACTCACAGTGAAGAAGCAAAAAGAGGAATTTCAATAAGGCTTGGTTATGCTGATATAACATTCAGGAAATGTCCTGTATGTGAAGCACCTCAATGTTACACTACACTAGAAACTTGTGAACACTGTGGTTCTGAAACAGAAATACTCAGAAAAGTATCATTTGTTGATTCACCAGGACACGAAACATTAATGGCAACAATGCTCTCAGGTGCAGCAATAATGGACGGAGCAATCCTTGTAATAGGAGCAAATGAACCATGTCCACAACCACAAACCAAAGAACATTTAATGGCTCTTGATGTAATTGGTGTAAAAAATGTTATTGTAGTACAAAATAAAATTGATACAGTAACAAAAGAAAAAGCAATTGAAAACTATAATGAAATAAAAGAATTTGTAAAAGGAACATGTGCAGAAGGTGTACCAATCATACCTATAAGTGCACAACAAGGTGCTAATATAGATATTCTTATTGAAACAATACAAGATTATATAAAAACACCAGAACGTTCTCTTGAATCAAATCCAAAATTATATGTTGCAAGATCATTTGATATAAATAAGCCTGGAACAACACCTAAAAAAATTAACGGTGGAATTATTGGAGGATCTCTTGTTGAAGGAAAACTTAAAGTTGGAGAAGACATTGAAATCAAACCAGGAATTCAAGTTAAAAATAAAGGTAAAACAGAGTGGAAAAGTTTAACATCCACAATCACAGGACTTGAAGCAGCAGATAACTTTGTTGATGAAGTACAACCAGGAGGACTTATTGGAGTAGCACTTAAACTAGATCCATCACTTACAAAAGCAGATTCATTATCAGGATCTATTGCTGGAAAACCTGGAACATTACCACCAACAATACAAGAATTTACAATGGAAACATTCCTACTTGATCGTGTAGTTGGTACAAAAGATGAAACAGATGTAGAACCTATTCATTCATCAGAAAACCTAATGATAAACATAGGTACAACAACAACTGTAGGACTTGTAAGTAGTGCACGTAATAATACCGTAGATGTACAACTAAGATTACCTGTATGTGCAGAAGATGGACAACGTGTAGCTTTAAGTCGTCGTGTTGGAGCTAGATGGAGACTTATAGGTTATGGAATCATCAAAATGTAAGGCAATTATTGATACAAATTTTTTAATGATGATGTTTCAATTAAAAGTAGATGTAGTAAATGAATTAAAACTTAAACTACCATCATATTATGAATTAATTGTACCATCTGTCATATTAGATGAATTGTCTTTACTTAAAAAAACTCTACGTGGAAAAGATAAACTAGCAGCATCAATGGCATATCAGTATGCACAACAAAAACCATTTAAGGTAATTGATGTTCAAAAAGACATGGCAGTTGATGATGTTCTACTTAACTTATGTGATGATAAAGATGTTTTATGTACTAATGATAAGAACTTAAGACGTCGTGCACGAAAGCGTGGAATTAATGTTATTTATTTAAGACAACATAAATTTCTTGAAGTTGATGGATATATAAACTAGATTCCCTGAATTTAGTTAAAGAAAAAAAATATTTTCATTTGTTATATAATGAGAAAAAATTAATAAATTTAAGATAAAAAAAAAGCTATCAAACTTTTCAAAGAAGATAATTAAATAAGAGGTTATAAAGTGTACCAAATAGTAACTATAGAAGATACAGTAAGAGTACCACCTAACATGTTTGATCAACCATTAAAGGAAATAACAGCAGAACTTCTAAATAGGAAGTATGTTGGAGAAGTTGATAAAAACTTAGGAATACTTGTAATTGTTACTGATGTTTTAGAACATGATGAAGGAAAAGTTGTAATAGGAGATGGATCCGCATTCTATCATGTTAAATTCAATGCATTATTCTACACACCAACACTACATGAAGTTGTTGATGGAGAAGTAATCGAAATTATTGAATTTGGAGCATTTGTAAGAATTGGTCCTATGGATGGACTTGTACACGTTTCACAAATAACAAATGACTACATTACATATGATATGAAACGTGGTGCTCTTGTAGCAAATGAAACTGATAAATCCCTCGATGAAGGCGACTTTGTACGAGCACGTATTGTAGCACTTAGTATGAAAGGAAACAATACAAAAGATTGTAAGATTGGTCTTACCATGAGACAACCTGGACTCGGTCGTTTTGAATGGATTGAAGAAGAAAAACTTAAACTTTAAATGAGTAATTAATATTTTCAAAGTATGAAAAAAAAGTTAAAAACTGAGGGAATAAGAAATGGCTGAACGAGCATGTCAAAGATGTAAATATATCTCATATGATAAGAAATGTCCAATATGTGATAGTGAAACATCAAGTGATTGGAGTGGACTAATTGTAGTAACTGATCCTGATAATTCAAAGTTAGCTGAAGAGTTAAACATAACAATGCCAGGAAGATACGCATTAAAAGTCAATAAATAAATCAAAAAGGGAGATAAAATACGTGCTAATACTACCAAAAAATCTTAGACAAGACTTAAAAGAACCTTTAGGTGAATTGCACAAATCTATTGATTTAATAGAAGATCCACTAGAAAAACAATTATCAGAAGATAAACTAATAATCAGTATAGGAGATGTAACATCAAGAAATCTAGTAGAAGCAAATCTAATACCTCAAATTTGCATAATAGATAACTTGATAGAACGTGAACCTGTACAAAATAACTTAAATCATACAGATAATATAATATATGTAGATAATCCAGCAGGGACTCTAACTGAACAACTAGAAGATGCAATAAATAAAACACTCAAAGAAGCATCAAAAGATAATCCAGCTATAATAATTGTAGATGGAGAAGAAGATCTAGCAGTTCTACCTTGCGTATTAAATGCACCAAAAGACACACTAATTCTTTATGGACAACCAAAAGAAGGTGTTGTTTTACTTAATGTTAATGAAGCCTATGAAAAGGCAGAAAATTATTATAAACAATTAATAAATGAAGAGAAAAAAATAGAGTGATATTTATGGATATAGAAATAATCGAACGTAAAGAAAACCCATTATTAAACAGAGAAGAAATTAAATTTGAATGTATATACCCAGAAGAAGGAACACCAAATATATTAGATGTAAAACACAAACTTGTTGCATTAACAGATGCATCTAACGATCTCCTCGTGGTGGACTCAATGAAGCCTAGTTATGGAGTAGCAACAGCAGTTGGTGTTGCAAAAATATATGATTCCATAGAAAAACTCAACGAAATCGAACCTGAATCTGTAATTCTTAAAAACGAAGAACCAGAAGTTGAAGAAGAAGTAGAAGTAGAAGAAGAATAGATAAAAAATACACACAATTTTAATGGAGAATAATAAAAATGTCAAAAAAATACGAATTATACGAAGTTAAAGACGGTAAAATTGTAAGAAAAAATCCAGAATGTGTAAGATGCTCACATGGAATATTCATGGCTGACCACGGTGATAGATATGCATGTGGAAGATGTGGATATACACAATGGAAAAATGAATAAATATATTATATTGTAATTTTAAATATAATTAATATAGAAACACGGAATCTAAAAATACATTAAACTAAAAACTTTCACCCCCAATAAACACTTTTTTTATAAAAAAAATAATTTTTTTTTATCTTTTAATTAAAATCATCTTTTTTAACTATTGGTTTTATTTCTTCGAAAGGTTTAAAAATTAATAATTATATAGTTTTAAATTAGAAAATTTAGAAATATAAAGGAATTAAAATTTAATTTTTTTTTTACAAATAGGAATACTAAATTAAATATACATTTTTTTAACCAATTTATGAGGAATTGATAATTTATGGATTTAAGAGCTGGACGTTTTGATGGACAAATGAGTGATGATGCAGCTAAGTTTTCATCATCAATTGAGTTTGATAAAAGAATTTTTGATGCAGATATAAAAGTTAACCGTGCACATACTACTATGCTTACAGAAGAAGGTATAATTCCAAAAGAAGCTGGTGAAAAAATACTTGCTGCTCTTGATAAACTTGAAGATGAAGGAATAGATGCATTAAATCTTGATCCTAGTTTTGAGGATATTCATATGGCACTAGAAGATTATATAACAAATCTCATAGGACCTGAAGCAGGATTTATGCACACAGCAAAAAGTCGTAATGATCAAGTATGTACAGATATAAGATTAACACTTAAAGATGAAATTGAAAATACAATAAGTAACATTAAAGATTTTATCACAACTATTGTTAATATGGCTAAAGAAAATCTTGATACTCTTTTTATTGCATATACACACTTGCAACATGCACAACCTAATACCTTTGCACACCACCTTATGGCTTATGCTAATGAATTAAGACGTGATTGTGAAAGATTTATGGATACATATAAACGTGTAGATATGAGTCCTTTAGGATCTGCTGCACTTGCAACAACTGGTTTTCCAATAAATCGTAAACGAACAGCACAACTACTAGGATTTAGTGAAGTTATGGATAACTCTATTGATGGAGTAAGTAGTCGTGATTTTATAGCAGAAAGTGTATTTGATTATGCAATGCTATCAACTACTCTTGGTAAAATTGCTGATGAAATTGTAATATGGAGTAGTTATGAATTTAGAATGGTTGAATGTTCAAATGCATACTCATCAACCTCATCAATTATGCCACAAAAGAAAAACCCAGATATAGCAGAACTTGCAAGAGGTAAAAGTACAATTGCATATGGAGAACTTATGACTATTATGAGTATTCTTAAAGGTATACCACATAGTTATAATCGTGACTTACAAGAAATTACACCACATCTTTGGAGTGCTGTTGATAATACAAATGATATTCTTCAAATTGTACATGGAATGCTTGCAACACTAACAATTAACAAACAAAGAACTGCAGAACTTGCTGGTGCAAACTTTGCTACAGCAACAGAACTAGCTGATGTAATGGTACGTGAGAAAAACATGCCATTTAGAACAGCTCATAATATTGTAGGACGTGTTGTATCAGATGCAATAGAACAAAATCTTAAAGCAACAGACTTAGATGATGAGTTTATAAACAAAGCAGCAATTGAAGTTACAGGAAAACCTGTAAATCTTGGGGATGAACTTGTAAAACAAGCACTTGATCCTGCATTAAATGTTAAAGCACGAACAGTTCAGGGTGGTCCTGCACCTAGTGCTGTTAAAGATGCAATTAAAAATATGGAAAACTTTTTAAGTTAAAAGTATAAAAAATAATAAGATAATCTTAAAATTAATAGGGAAATCAAATAAAAGTTTATTATAAAAAAAAGTATAAAAAAAAGGAGAGTGTAAATTGTTATGATTACAACAGATGACTACAAATATGCAATAGCAATAATGGGTGGTATACTAATACTAATATACCCAGATTTAGTAGCATACATTGTTGGACTTGGATTAATAATATATGGTGTTCTTAAAATTATTGAAAACTAAATTGTATTAATTAAATCCAGTGCCTCACCAGGTTCAAGAATCCCAGCACGAGTTTCACGTAGAACTCTTTGAATTGAAAAAGATCTATACTGTGGATATTTATGATGAACTTGAACCACAAGAGGACATCCATAACCTTTTATTTTTTTAACATCATAATCTACCACAATATTTTTAATCTCATTTTTTTCCATTCTCATTAAAGCCGGAAGATTAATACGCATAATATTATCATTAAATGTAATAGCTTGTGATCCTGTTGAAAGTAGATCACCATATATCATAATTGGAATATTCATATTAGCTGTTTTTTTATGAATTGTTTTTTCAATAAATGATGAGCATCTTCCACATGGATGAATTTTACCACCTAGTGCATCATCTATTATTTGTTTCATATCAACTTCTAGGTATTCATGTTGAATTTCTGTTTTTTTAATTAAATTATCTATATTATAATGGAATTGTTTTGGTAGTATAATAGTTCCAGGATCTACACTAAAAGCATGTACATTAAAACCAAGTGCTTTAGCAAGAAGTAATGAAAAACTACTATCAACTCCACCTGATAATGCAACAGTTACATCTGCATTTTCATATGGTGTTCTGTTTATATTTTTTTTAATATAGTTTATGATTATGTTATTATCATATGCATGTGAGTGTTTAAGTTTTAGTAGTTCATAGATATTTTCAAATACTGGTATGTAGGATATTGGTATTTGTTTGTTTTTTATTAGTTTTTCTATGTTATTTTTTGCTAGTTGTAGTTGGTATTCTTTAAGTATGATATCTGTGTATGATACTACATGTATTGAGTTTATTTGTAGTTTTTCTCTTAGTTTTCCTACTACCCATCCTCCTTTTCCAATTATTATTGATTTTTCAGGTCTATCTGGTGTTATAATTGTAAGTTCATCAGTATCATCATTATAGTAAATTTCTCGTATTTCAGGTTTTACATATTCATGTCCTATTTCTTTTCGTATTTTTATTACGTTTTCTATTATTTCATCTTTTGTGTACATTATAATTTTAACCTATTTTTTTGTTTTTTTTATTTTTTATTATATAAAAAAAGAATTAAAGAAAAAAAAAGTATTGTGGAGATTAAGTTAGTTAATTTTTTTGGTATATTTTTATTTCTTGTTGTGTATTGTTACTATTATATATGATATGATATCCTTTTATATCTGTTAGGTTACTTGTTGAATCAATGTAATATGTGGAATTTATCGACTCGAGTGCCTCATCTATTGTCTGATTATTAGCTTCTAGTACTCGTGGTATACTTGTATATGTATATTTTTTAAGATACCAGCTAAATGCTACTCCTCGATCTGATGCAAGATTTTCATTCATGTAGTTTGGATCATATTCTTTTAGCCAGTTTGCTGTATTTTTTTCATCTGTTGTATGTTCATTTGGGTGTGTTAGTGATGCCATGTAGCTTGCATTTATTGGTAATAGTATTATTAGTAGTATGAGTAGTATTATTGTTGGTGTTTTAATGTTTTTGTGTGGTATTTTTGTTATTGTTTTTATCATGAAGTATATTATTGGTATGAATGTTGCTACAATATACCTGTCAACTTTTACTGGATGATAGGAATGCATTAAAATGAAAACACCCATCCATAAAAGCATAAGTATATCAAGTTGTTTAAATTTATATGGCAACTTTTCATATAATAATAGCACAGCTACTAGAAATATTAATTCTGATACTAAGTAAGTAATATGAGTATATGTAATTATGAGTAAAACAAATAAAATCATACAAATTAGAAGTACAATCTTATCTGACTTACTATATTTTGACACATTTTTACATAATGGATAAAACATTAAAACAATACCAATACCAGATAATGCTAGTATTATATATGAAAGTATTGTAGGTTTATTAAATACAGAAGTTAACGTAATATCATATGTTAAACTTGAATTTAAAGTAGTTAAAAGCTGTGGTATATTCTCAAGATAATAATATGGATTAAGTTCATATCCAATATTAACACTTGATACCTGACTACTTTTTGAAACTTCTAAAAACTGACTAATAAACGGTATTGTACCCTGTTTAATTAAATAAACTGCACAAATAACTGATCCTATAATACATACAAATACTATGAAATTTCGAAGCTTAACTTTTGTACAAATTTTTATGAATTTATCCCTATTCATTATAAGATATCCAAGTATTATAATAAGAACAAATCCTTCTGTAAATCTTGTGAAAAATGCACATACAAAACACATGAAAGCCAAATAAATATAATTAAACCTGGAATATTCAATCATGTAAATTGTAAATAACAACGACCATACAGCAAATGTGAGTGAAGGAAGATCATTAGATCCACTAACAGCCCATGTTACAACTAATGATAGCATTGAAAAAAACAAACTACCAAGAAAAGCTAATCGTTCATCATATCTTACATTAAAAAGTAAATAAATACCTATTATTAGAAATATAAAAAATATTCCTGATACTATAAATAATGTTAACTCAGAAACCAATCCCAAAGTAAATGGAATTGATACAATCAAAGAAAGTATTGGTGGAACACTAAGCTGACTTCCAATATTCATATGTGCAAAAAGCATTGCATTTTGAAGATAAACAAAAATATCCCAGTAATTAACACCAATAATACTCTGATTATACACAAGAATAGATGTATAAATTAGCATAAAAACTACTAGAAGTACTAGTAACTTATTTTTCAAATTCATAGATTTAAAATTCTTAAACATCTAAAATCACACATCCACACTTGTTTTATTAAACAGTTCATAGTAGTATTTATCATATTCATCAGATTGTAAATCCTTATAATCATGAGATTGTAAGTATGTATTTTGATAAATTGTAACACCACCAGTTTGATATACTTTAGTAAATCCTGTATAGTTATTTTTATTATTATTTTTTGTATCAATATAAAAATGTGCAGCATGATGTGTCTTATTATCTGCAAGCATCATATATGCAAGTTGATCTGTAGCATTATCACCTGCTTCAAGAACACCACGTTGTGCATAAATATTAAGATACCATGAAATAGCAGGCCAA
The DNA here is from genome assembly GCF_003149675.1 of Methanosphaera cuniculi. Lineage (NCBI taxonomy): Archaea > Methanobacteriati > Methanobacteriota > Methanobacteria > Methanobacteriales > Methanobacteriaceae > Methanosphaera > Methanosphaera cuniculi. The sequence continues at coordinate 54,647 of NZ_LWMS01000010.1, forward strand.
TTATCAGAATATATAAGAGTTTTATTATTATAATCTGGATAATTTTCATTAAACCAATCACAAGCATCCTTAATATCATCATAGTCACTTTTATCAGGAATTGAAGCTGCAAAAGATAAACTATTAAATACTAAAAATATAACAACTACAGCTGTAATTATTGTAGTAGGCTTAATATTTTTAATACTTGAAATTTTATGATTTATATACTTGAAAATATAATAGATGGCATTTGTTATGAAATATGCAATAAATGGTAGAACTGTTATAAAGTAACGATCATTTTTTGTATAAAGCACAGACTGAAATATCAGATATATGAAAAACAATGAAATCATTAGAAAATCATAACTTAAGTACTTAATATCATATTTTTTAAATATATAGTAAAGTTCAACTAACACTACCATAAATAAAATGTTTGTTGTAATATATGATACATTTGATATTGTTAAAATACATGCACTAAAGACTATAATTGTTGTTATAATTAATATAGAATTTTTTTGTGTTAAAAACTTAATATCAGATGATTTAACCTTCTTAAATATATTATAAAATATTAAGATAAAACCTACCATCATAAGAATTATATAGATATCAGATAGTATTGTTGGAATATTTCCCATAGGATTAATAACAGCATTAAAACCACAACCTGGTGGAATAGTACTTGATAGATAGTTTGGAATATGTGTTATATAATACCATGAATCAGGAAGAAATCCTGCATCTATAACCTTAGTATTAGATACTGTTCCACTAAATTGTCCCATAAATGGAAATGGCGTATTAAGTTTTTTATTAAATTCATCTAAAAACCATAAAATACCAACAACACCTATGATAATTCCAATAATTATATCACGTAGTTGTTTTAAGTTAGGCTTTTTCATAATCAAATATGTTATAATAGCAAAAATCATTATACCAGCAGTATAACGTGATAAAAATGCATATGCTGCAATAAAGAATGCAGGATAGAAAAATTTACTATTATAATTACATGCAAGTATTATGAAATATATCGTAACAAGTGTACCTGTAACACCAATAATATCATTTCCACCAACAGCCACCCATGAATAAAGTAAAGTAAATGTTGCATAAATAAGACTTCCAATGAGGGATGTATTATTATCAAACTTAAATCTTAAAATTAAGAAAAATACAATAACACCAATAATATAAAATACAACATCAATATTAAAAATTGCCTCAACATAAGTATGACCAGCAAGTAAAAACAACTTCGCAATTAACATAGGAAGAACCGGAGCAATACTTGGAACATCACCCCACCCCATTTTAGCAAAGTTACGACCATTTTCAAGATACAAAAAAGTATCCCAATTAGCCACACCAACCGAATACTGGTGCATAAGCTTTGGAATTACAAGTAATAATAGTATAATAAATAAAATAAAACAATAAAAAATACAACTTTTATTATTATACAAAAAATTCTTAAACTTATTTGTCATTGAAATATTAAAATCTCTCCTTACTAAAATAAAAAATAATATAAAACCTAAAAAATTTTTTTCTTTTTTAATTAATTCTTTTTAAGAAAAAAAAAGATAATGTTTTACTTATTTCATATTTTTTTTTGATAATACTATTTTTGTAATTAATATGGTTAAATTATTATTATATATAAAAAAATATTAAAAAAAAAGAAAATATTAAAAGGGGGGGGGTGATTATGGTTTTAATGCTATATCCATTACTGTGAATTTCTTCTTAGAATCCTCAGGTTTATTTTCAAAACCTACATTTAATGTAAAATTAAAGTCTTTTTCTATTACATCATTAAGTTCATCAAATGCAAAGTCAAGTTTCTGATTCATAAGTTCATCTATTTTATCAAATATCATCTTATATGCTTCACAATGTGGATCTACACATGATACTTCCATGTTTCCATCACCATAAACAAGTGCATTATATGGACAACCTCCACGACAGTAGTCAATATGTTTACAATCAGAACAGTTTTCATCTACATACTCTTTATATTCTTTAAGCAGTAGTTCAGCTTTTGTATTCATAAGTTCTTCATATGATGGTTTATCTGCTACATCACCTATTTTAAATTCTGGCATGTCAACAAAACGATAGCATGGATATATTGATCCATCAGGTCCTATTGCAAATGTTGAATCCATACAATCTACATATGTACATACACATCCTTTCTTACGTAAAACTCCTTTACATAGATGATCTATGTTTTTAAGTTCCATTATATCAGCTACATCTAGGTATTCATCAAGTAAGTATAGCATTAGATTTCCATATTCCTCTGGGTCTATTGCAAAGTTGTCACTTTTATGGCTTTTTATTGAACTTAATGCTGGATGTATTTTCATATTTAAGCCTTTTTGTTTGAAGAATTCAAAGATTTCTTCTTTTTGTTTTATTGAGTTTTTTGTAAATGTACTAATAAAACTTACATTTAAGTCATGTTTTCGTGCTATTTGATAACCTTTCATTGTGTTATCATAGTAGTTTATTCCACGTTGAATATCATTAAGTTCTCGTGGTCCATCAAGACTACTTCCTATTGGTATTTCATATTGTTTAAATAGTTCTGCAATTTCATCATCCATCTTCCAAAGGTTGGTTTGTATTGCATATGCAGGATATAGAAAGTCTAATTCTTTATCAATACGTCCTAGAATGTGTTTGTAGAATTCATATCCTGCGAGTAATGGTTCTCCTCCATGGAATGTGAATGTTGTTGGCTCTTTTTGGAAGTCTTTTAGCCATTCTATTATGTCATCAGTTGTTTTTTGTGTCATTATATGAGATGTTTCCTCAGAACTCCAACAGTAACTGCAGTTTGCAGGACATCCCATTGTTGGTATTATCATTACATGCATTTTATAAATTAACCTCCACTTTTTTTTATGGTTCTTCTTCTAGGTAGTAATATTCACCTTTTTCTTTTTGTTCCCGGTCAAGGAAACTATCATGTTTATTTACACGTGGTCTGTTTGTTTCTTTATCACGACGGAATGTTATTTCTACATCAGATAAAAATTTGTTCATTGCATCACGTAGGTTTATTGGTGCTGTTGCATGTCCATGTTCTCCTGGTGTTCCATAGAAAACCATTGCTCGATCTGATACATAGTCTATAAATACAATATCGTGATCTACTATTATTGCTGATTTATCATCACGTGTTATGATGTGTTTTATTGCTTTTGCAACTTTTAATCTTTGTTCAACATCCAGGAATGCTGTTGGTTCATCAAGAAGGTAGATGTCAGCATCTTGTGATAGTGTTGCTGCTGTTGCTAGACGTTGTAGTTCCCCACCTGATAGTTTTGCTACGTGTTTATCTAGTATTTTATCAAGATCAAATGGTTTTAGTATATCTGAGTTAAATAGTGGTGTTCCATATCCTTGTGCATTCATATATAAGAAATCTTGTACAGATCCTTGGAAGTCTGTGTTTATGTATTGTGGTTTATATGCTATTTCTACTTCATCTTCAACTTCTCCACTATCTGGCTTTGTAATTCCTGCAAGCATCTTAGCATATGTTGTTTTTCCTATACCATTTGGTCCAAATGCTGTTATTACTTGACTTTGTGGTATTTCTCCAGCATCTACATTTATCTCAAAGCTTGGATATTTCTTATCAAAGTCTGTGTATTGAGTTATTATTTCTGATTCAATTAATTGATTTGGTGGTCTTATTTCAAATTCTATTGGCTGACTTCGTATACGTACATTTTCTTCATTTAAAAATCCATTTACATATGCATTAATTCCTACACGTACACCTCTAAGTTTTGATACTACTCCAAATCCTCCTTCTTGTCCATACATTACATGAATGTAGTCACTCATAGCATCAAGTGTTGCAAGATCGTGTTCTATTACAAGTACATTACGTTTTTCACTAGCAAGATCTCGTATTACTTCTATTGTATTTAGTCTTTGTTTTACATCTAGCCATGATGTTGGTTCATCTATGTAGTAGAAGTCAGCATCTTTTAGTACTGCTGCTGCTATTGATATTCTTTGAAGTTCTCCACCAGATAAGTTTTTAACTTCTCGATCCATAATCTTTGATAGTTCTAGTTTTTCAACTACATCATCAAGTTTATTTCTTTCATCTACACTTTCAAGTAGTGGTCTTACTTCTCCTTTAACAACTTTTGGTAGAACATCTACCATTTGAGGTTTGTATGCTAGTTTTATTTCATTTTGTGATAGTTTTTTGAAGTAGTTTTGTAGTTGTGATCCTTTAAAGTGATCTATTACATTATCCCATGTTGCTTCTTCATCATAGTGTCCAAAGTTTGGTATAATTTGACCTGATAAGATGTTTAATATTGTTGATTTTCCAATACCATTAGGACCAAGTAATCCAACAACTGATCCTTCATTAATTGTTGGCATACCAAATAATTCAAAACTATTTTGTCCAAAACGATGAACTGGATCTTCATCAAGTGTTTCAGGTAAGTTTATTATGCTTATTGCATTAAATACACATCTGTTGGTACATATTCCACAACCACTACATAGTTCTTCTGATATTACTGGTTTTTTATCATCTTCACTTACAACTATTGTATCTTCCTGCATTCTTACACCCGGACAGTATTCGATACATTGATAGTTACATTTTTGTGGTTGACATTTATCTTTTTCTATTATTGCTATTCGACTCAAAATATAATAACTCCTATACCATTTTTTTATCTAAAAAATTTTTTCCTGTCTTATTTTTTTATTTTATTATAAAAATAAATATTATTATTTTATTAAATTGATAAAATTTTATTTTATTTTTTTTTAAAGCTTTATAAGATGTTCTATTTTAATTTTTTTTCATATAATATTTTATCAATTTTTGTATAAAAAGTAGAATAAAGCTGTTTTTTTAAATGATTTTATAGTTATTAATAATTTATGTTTTTTTTAGTATATAGTTTTTTTAATCAAATTAAATCTTATTGTTTTAAAGATTTAAAGAAGTTAATATATTGGATAAAAATATAATTATTTTTCTATGAACTTTTAAATTTTCCATTTTTAATATATTTTTTTGAATTAATATGAATACTATTAAATACTTAGATTTTTATATTATTTATTAGATATTATCTTTTTTTTAGATAATATATTAAATAAAATTAATTATTTTATAGAAAAATAAATTTAAGGAGTTATTGATTATGGAAACATTACCAATCGCACCTATTGGAAGAATTTTATCTAACTCTGGTGCATCAAGAGCAACAAAAGATGCAAAGATAGAATTATCTAAATGCTTAACTGAACTCGGAGATGAAATTGCTAAAGAATCAGTTGAAATAGCAAAATACTCAGGAAGAAAAACAGTAAAAGCATCAGATATCGAATTAGCTTTAAAACTTAAATTTTAAGTATAATATTCTATTTTTGATATATAAATTAAAAAAAGACTATTTTTTTAAGTCATTTATGATAAAAAAAAATAAGTTATCATAAGTCATGTAATTAAATAGTCTTTCCCAATTTATTTCTTTTAATTTTTACATAATTTACCAAAAAACAACACTTTTTCTAGTTCTAAAAATATTCTAAAAATAAACTATTTTCTTTTTATTAATTTAATTTCTTATAAAATATGATTCTTGATGATAAACATGAGAAAAACCAGTTTACTAATTACCTGAATTCTATTAATAAAGGCATATTTATTCCATATGGGGAACTAATTAGTATTTATAAAAAGGTTTCTAAAATTGATAATATATGTTCTAATAATGTCCAGAACATTAGTTCGGGACTAAAACCATATGGGCTACGTACTGACTTTTTTAATGATCCATCAAAGTATAAATTACCAGATGTTTCTGCTGAAAGACATTCATCTAATGATATTGAAATATATGGATTATTATGATAAGAAAAGAGTAATAAGATATGTTCCTGAAGATTATCCAATACCTTATGGAAAAGAGAATATTAAAAAATGGAAAGTTTTTGGATCATATGCATATGGTAGAGGAACTTATGGAGAAAAAACACCTGAGTTAATTATTGGTAAGCCTAATCAAATTTGTACAGAAACTTTTCTATCATTTGGACCATTTGATACTGAATTTGAAGCAAAAGCTTTTAAAAAATATTATAATGGAAAATTTTTTAGAGCATTATTAGGTATTTTAAAGAATACACAACATAGTACTACTAGTTTTCACATTGTACCACTACAAAACTTTACTAAAAAATCAGATATTGATTGGAGTAAAAGCATTTCCCAAATTGATGAACAATTATATAATAAATATAATTTAAATAATGAAGAAAGAGAATTTATAGAAAAGAAAGTTGAATAATTACTTCCTCTTCATTTAAAATTTTTAATTAATAAGTTATAAATATTATTTTAAAAAATAAAATGTTAATAATTTAAAGATTATTACTATTTATTCAATCTCTTGTCTTCTATTTTTTCTTCTAAAAATAATATCTCATCCTCATTTAAAGAATATTTTTCATACAGTTGTTTATCTATATCTGATATGCTATTTGACCAATTTATATCTGATTTTTCTGTGAAATCTTGAATCGGAATATAATCATATACTGTCACGTTATCTTGAGTAGTTTTTAATATTCCTAATAATGATCTAAAAAACTTTGTATAATAATATTTTTTAAATGACTCTACCTCATATTCAGTTTCAAAAGGACCAAATGCAAGAAATGTCTCAGTACATATTTGTCCAGGTCTTCCAATAATAAAATCTGATAGTGACTCACCAAATTTCCCAGAACCATAAGCTTTTGGGACAAATAATTTATATTTTTCAATTGGAACTTTTATCTTAGGTATTGGATAATCTTCAGGAACATATCTTATTACTCTTTTCTTATCATACATAATCCATATTTCAATATCATTAGATGAATGTCTTTCAGTAGAAACATCTGGTAATTTATACTTTGATGGATCATTAAAGAAATTAGTTGTCAAACCATATGGATTACGTCCTGAATTAATATTTTGAATATTATTAAAATCAAGTTTCTCTTTTTGAGATACTTTTTTATAAATACTTATTAATTCACCATAAGGTATAAAAACACCTGTATTTGCTGAATTTAATTTTGTTCTAAATTTAGATTCATGTTTATCATCAAGAACCATAATATCTACTTCACCATCATATTTTTTATCATATGTTAAATACAATACTCCTCCTTTTATATCAGTATTAGGGAATACTAAATTTGAGTTTTTAAATAAAGTCATAGATCTAATATGTGTATCATTAATCATTTCTTTATTAAACGATTTAATACCTTTTCCAGCACCACTAAGCCATCTAGCTGGGAAAATCATGTTTATTTTATTTTTTGACAATTTTTTAGCTAAACGGAAAAAATCAGGATAAATTGCAGATGCTGATGCATTAACAGTACCATTTTCACGTTTTCCATTATCATTTAATTGGTAAGGTGGGTTTCCTACCACTATATCAAATTTCATATTTTTATCTCCAAATTTTTCTAATACTTCTTGTGCTGTTGAACTTAAATCATTTTTTACCTTATCTACTAAATTATCTACATAAATTAAATTGTTTTCTATCTTTGGATTTTTTTCATATCCATTTAATGTTCTGTATGTTATGGTTTTCGCCATTGGAGTTTTATTTAGTACATAGATATTTTTTTCCAGTATTTCTCTCCATAATTTTTTGTTCCAATCTTTACTATCCACATAAGGATTTTCTTGTTTTTTACGTTTTTTATATAATGTATATGCCATGTATAGTGGATATAATCCTGTCTTTGAGTTAATTTCCAATATTTTTGTATTTGGTTTGAAAACGTCATCAGTTATTTGTTTTTTATTTATATATCGTATTTTGTTATCAGGATCTTTCTCTTGATAAGTTTTATTATAAAAATTATACCCACCTATAGATTCTCCAAGTTGCATGTTTACAACTCGCCATGGTGTTAATACTGTTTCTTTATCTGGATTTCTGAATCCTTGAAACATACTTGTTATTTTATCTATTCGTTCTTCTATTGGTAATGCATCTGCTGTTTGTGCTGTTCGTCTAATTCGTTTTCCAGCTTCTATAAATATTTCAGCATCATAATATTTTTTAAATTGATTAAATTTTTCTTTAGTTACTCCTTTTGGCATGAATTCATTCCATGATACATCATCAACTATTTGTGTGAAGTTATCTATTGTTACATCATCATTTATTTCCATATCCATTCCATAAATCATTAAAGGTATTCTGATTGACATTCCCCTAAGTATTGAAATCATGGTTTGTCTTTGTTTTAGTAGTTGTTGTCTTTTATCCAGTGCTTCTTGTTCTTCTGGTGTTCTTTCTTTTTTAGGTTTTTTATCAGCTTTCATTGCTCTGGAATATTCTTCATCTGTCATCCCTTGATTGTTTATATCTACTTCATTTAATTTTTTTCCTTGTTTTGTTTGTCCTAATATTTTCCTCAGATCATTAAATTCATTTATATCAGTACTTGTTAGTTTTAATAGTTGATCACTGTATATTGATGTATCATCGAATCCACTTCTCACTGCTTTTTCTGCTTGTAATCTTTTGAGTTGTATCATCATTCTTTCAAAGTTATATTCTTTCATTTTGTTTCCATCAATACCTATTATTGGTAGGAAGTTTAGTAGCTTTTTCATTTCTTGTTTTTGCTGTGGACTATTAATTGTTCCTTTCTTTGTGTTTAGTTTAACTGCTTGTGATATCATTTTTAGTGATCGATCAGGTGCAAAATCAAATACATATGCTTTTTCTTTTTGTCCATTTTTTCCAAGATATGGTGATTGCACCCTAAATATTGATTGTAAATAGTTAGTTGCACTATCTGTATTATTTAGTACTAATATTGCTCCCCATTCAGGTATTGTTGTTCCAACAGTTGCTTTTCTTACAGTTAGAGTAATAGAATATGATTCTTCAGGCTTATCTGTTATTGCTTCTTTTATCTTATCTAAATCATCTTGTGTTTGTCCATCTTTAGATAAGTTTGCTATATTGTATTGTTTAAATATAGGATGTTGTTTTAGTATCTTTTCTAGTTCTACTGCTGCTGGTCTATTTGGCATCATCCATAGAGATGATGTATTTCATCACGATATTCGCTTGTAAAAGGCATATTAGTATATTCATGATTGTTATTAATATTTGTTATAATATCTAGAAATGATTTAATTTCTTTTTCATATATGAATTCTTTATTATCATTTAATCTGAAGAATTCAGCAAAATTGAAGCTTTTATTTTCAATATCTATAAAAGCATTGTTTTTTATCATTTCTGTAAGTTCATAGACATACATTTGTATTTGTGGCATGTCACCATATGGATTAGAGTCCCCTTCATGTATTTTATCCCATGATTGTTTAGCTTCTTGTTCGTCAATATAACTCCAAGTAAACATTTTGTCTTCATCATCATATTTATCTAATATATTAAATGGAGTTCCTGATAGTTCTAAAACTTTAGTTTCTTTTCCTATAATTTCATTTTTTACAGCTTCTGCTAGTTGTGTTTGTGTCCCTTCGTGTGCTTCATCTATTATTACAAAATCCCAATCAATATTAAATACATCATCATTTTTATTAAATCCTTTACCTTGGTTTACTTTATTAGATCCTCTAAGATCCTGTATGGAAGTAAAATAAATAAATGGCTTATCATATGAAGAATTTAGTACTACTTCCTTTTTTTCACCCCTATTTTTAGAACTATACACATAATGATTATCAGGATCTATTTCAAAAATCTTTTTATAATCGTCATACCATCCATCATCTACTATTGGTCTATGGGTAATTATTAGTATTTTTGGGACTTGTTCTCGCTTAATTACTTCTAATGCACATAATGTTTTTCCAAATCGCATCTTTGCATACCAAAGCATCTCATTACCATATTTTTTAAATTTGAATATTTTTCGTGTTTTTTCTATAGCTTCTTCTTGTTCAGGTCTAAAAAGTATCTCTTGTTGTAACTCCTCAACATGTTTTTTATGTATTCTATATTCTCCTTTTTTAACTGCATCTATTGCATCTATTGCTGTTTCTTCATCTATTTTAAACCATTCAGTGGAACGTCCCATTGTAATTTTAGAATATCCTGATCTTACTAGTACTTCATGTACTTGGTAATCTCTGAATGCTGTCCAGTTATTATCAACTGCTAATGTAGCATATAATATATTTATTTTAGATGAATGTTCATATTCTCTGATTCTTTCTTCTGCCATTTTTTTTAAGTAAGGACTATTTGTTTCTAAGTTTGAATCAGGTTTATCAATACTTGTATCTCCTATTTTTACTAATCCTTTAAAATCTTCATCATTAGGTTTTTCAAAAACATATATGAGCTTTCTACCCATAGTATTCTGCATAAATTCAACATTTTTAGCTTCATTCATATACTTATTCCTCCTTATCAATGTATTCCATTTTATTAGTCTCCCAATTCATTATTTTTACACGAATTCCAGGTTTTACTTCCCATTTATCAGTCTCAAGAATTTCACCAAATAGTGTCATTTGTTTCCCTTTAGTACGTGTTTTAGTCTCACTTAATGGTATTGTTTTAGTTAAACCATCCATCTGGAAAATATTATAACTAATAATAATCGCTATCTTTTTAAAATATTCAAAAGCTGGTTTTGTATTCCATTTTGCTTGATAATAGTCACAGTAAGTATATAAAAGGTTTTCACGTGCTAATAGTAGTGAGTCTCCACTCCATTCAAAACCATAACAAGATTTATATGCTAATTCTACTAAATGTTGCCACTCTAACTTATCATTTACTTCTCCGTTAATTCGTTTAAGTTTTCTATCTAGAAAACCTTCACGCTCATTAAGTGGTAATTGTTCTCCTGTTATCATATCATATCGTGTTGCAATATATGGAGCTTCACCACATGCAACTTCTAACCATTTAACCTTGACATAAATTTCTAATGGGTCATTAACATAATCCTTTTCTGCTTCATCATTTTGTTGTTTAATTATCCATGTAGGAGTAAATACTTCTGCTTTACATCTTGTTCGCTCTTTTTGTGTTTCCTTAGATTTATGTGAACGTGGAATAATTTTTTCTCCAATATTAGTATTAAAAATTTCACGAGTAATCGGATGAATTGCTTTATACTTCTTAGGATTAAAATTTTCATAATTATTATTAGCAAAAATAATGTTCTTTTCATGCTTTTTTGTTGATTTAGTTCTATCTAAAAGTAATATATCAAGAATTTCAGGGTATTGATCATATATATCTTTAAGTGGCAATATTTATATCTCCAATTGTTAATTTCAATTAATATTTTTTTTATATTCTAAAATTATCTAAGATTTAAAAGGTTTTTATTAATAATATTTTTTTAAATAATTATTATATAAATAATAGTACAAGTATATGAAATTTATCTAATTAAAAAAAATATAGTTCTCAATAAAAAATAATGTGGAGTAATTCAGATTAGATTATAAAAATATAATGAGACTTTCATAAAATAATAAGTTAGATTAAGACTTTATGGATATTTTAAATGTTGTAAAATAAATGATTAATATTTTTTAAAAAGTAGTGTTAAATTAAAAAAAAGTGTTAAAAAAAAAGATAATATGGTGTTTTTTATGTTCTTTGTTTAACTTGATATATTGGGTGTGTTTCATAAATATGTAGGTATATTAATAGTAAAGCCATTATTGGAAGCATGCATATATCAAGTATTGTTTTTCCTATTTTTTTAATTATTTTGTTCATTTTACATTCCTCCTAATTGGATTTGTATGGAAGTTTTTTTTTAATTTTTATATATCAGGTGATTTTTATCATCAGTTTATTTTTTTTAAATGGTTGGATTAACATTAGATTATACTTATACCCGTAATGGTATATTTTCTTGGCTAAAAATATCGATAATTGTTTTTCCAATCTTTTTAATTTTTTGATATATACTCATTTTTTTCTCCTCTTTGTATTTTGTTAAAGTGTTAAGTATTTTTTTAATGTTTATTTACTTTTTTTAAATGGTTAGATTGAATTTGAATTATACTTGAACCCGTAGGGGTATAATATTTTTAATAAAAAAAATATTATTAAAATAACTATTAAATCAAGTTTTGGAGGTTTTTATGATTTTTTATGGTTATTTTATTTATTCCTTACTATAAAAGGATTAAAATTTTTTTAAATTTATTATGTCTAGTTTTTAGTTTTTTTTAATATTTTTTTGTATTAAATTTAATTTTCTTTGAATTATATCATATATAGCTTTTTTGTCTATTCATCTATTTTTTATGAATAGTATTATATCCAGTGAACTATACGTATACCCCTTTAGGTATAATACATAATTTAAAGTTATTAGTATATAAAGGTAACTAATCTAAAAACCCCTAAAATAAAGTAAATTTAAAAACAATACAAGAAAAAAAGAAAAAATAAAAAAAATGAAGAATTACTAACTAAATTCTTGAATAATAATCAATTATTTTAGATAAATCCTTGATAGCTTCACTACTATCTCCTTTATCAATAGCATCTTTAACACAATGATTCATATGACCTTCAAGAATAATACTACTAACCTTAGTAAGAGCAGATTTAGCAGCATTAACTTGCATTAAAATATCTTCACAAGGAATATCCTCTTCAATCATACGATCAATAGCAGCAACTTGTCCTTCAATTTTTCTAAGACGTCTATGTAAATTATCTGAATCCATACACTGTTTCACTGAATCAAACCTCCATAATTTTGAAAAAATATATGATAAAAATTCTTAAAAACCATATTTTTTTTATTATTTAAAAATAAAAAAAAGAGGAAAAAAAATAGAATCTATATAAGATCTTCACGATCAATCTCTTTAATACCTGACGGGCTTCCAACAATAACTTTATCAACAAGATCTGTGAAAATACCATTTTCAAGAACACCAGGCAGAATATTTAATTCTTTTTCAAGCTTTTGAGGATTTCTAATTTTCTCAAACTTAGTATCAAGAATAAAATTACCATTATCAGTTATTACAGGACCATCTTTTTGAACACCCATTCTAAGTTCAGGTTTACCTCCCATATCAATTAAACTTTTTTTAACAACACGTAAAGCTTCAGGAATTATTTCAACCGGAACTGGGAATTCACCAAGATCACGTACCATCTTACTATCATCTACAATAACAACAAATTCCTTAGCAGAACTATCAACTAATTTTTCAAGAGTATGAGCTGCTCCTCCACCTTTAATTAAGTCAAGATTCTGGTTAACTTCATCAGCTCCATCAACAGCAATATCAATATCATACTCATCAAGAGTAGTTGTATTAATACCAGCTTCACGTGCTATGATTAATGATTGATATGATGTTGGAATACCAAGAATATTTAAATCTTCATTTTTAATACGTTCACCTAAATGTCTTATAAAGTAGTGTGTTGTTGAACCTGTTCCAAGACCAACAATTTGTCCATCTTTAATTAAATCTGCAGCTTTTTTACCTACATTATCTTTTAATATATTTTTATTTGACATAAAATCATAATCCTCTTTTTAATTTTATTTTTTTTTACTTTTTAATTTATAGATATTATTTATATAATAAATCCTTTTTATTATTTACAATTTAGAGAAAAAAAATAATTTTTCCCCTTTTTATAATTTTTTTAATGATTTAAAATTACTTCAGTTAAATCATAATTATTTTTACATGAAAGTTTAGGACCAATTTCCTCAATTTTACATGTGTCATCATCATAAAGTCCTTCAGGATGACATATATCATAATTTTCACATTCTTCTTCACATTCTTCAGTTCTGAAGATAATTGTTGATCCATGATATGCTTTTCTTGTTTCAATAGCAGCACGTATTGTTGCAGGTTTAACTTCTATTGTTTGAACACGTCCATCTTTATGTACAGGACATTTATGAGTTACTTTCTTAACTTCAGTAATTTCATATTTACGACCCTTTTCAAGGTTTAAACAAGTATTGCTAAATCTACAGGATTCACATTTTTTTGCTCCTCCATTAAATGTGAAAACAAGACCTTTTTTTGCTAAATTTGTACCTATTAAAGTTATCATATTCTCTTATTACTCCTTTAAAAAATAATCTAAAAAATAAATTTTATTTTATATATTATATTACTTTTGTTTTTGTTGCAATATTTTGAGCAGCTTCATATGTTAAGCCACGATCACCTAGTATTGTGTAACGTTCATGTCTTATTGTATGTGCTTTAAGTAGTGCTTGAATAATATATTCATCATCAATACCAAGTTCTTTTGCATTTACTGGTGCATTAACCTTAATTAGTGCATCACGAACACATCTCCAGTCTCCACCTTGAAGATACATCATCATAATTGTACCTACACCACATTGTTCTCCATGAAGTGCAGGATGTGGTGCTATAATATCAAGAGCATGACTAAATTTATGCTCAGATCCACTTGCAGGACGACTATTACCTGCAATACTAATAGCAATACCACTACTAATTAATGCTTTAACAACAACCTCAGCACTTACACAATTACCAAGTCTTATAACATCAGCTTGATCCATCAAAGTATGTGCTGTTAGTGTGGCTAGTGCTGCTGCTGAGTCACTGAAAGGATCATTTATAAGTTTATTTGCAAGCTTCCAATCTTCTACTGCTGTAAGATTTGATATAATATCAGCATATCCTGAAGCTAAAAATCTGTATGGTGCTTGTGATATAATCTCACTATCTGCAATTAATGCAAATGGTGCATCAACTTCTAATGATACAGAGCCATCCTTATTTTTAATAGATGCACGTGGTGATACTATACCATCATGAGCTGCTGTTGTTGGAACACTTATAAGTGGAATTTTATTATTTGTTGCAGCCATCTTTGATACATCAATAACACGTCCTCCACCAATACCAAATATAGCATTACTATCTTTAGATTCCTCTATTACTTTATCTACTGTATCTTGTGTACCTTCTTTAATTATGATTTCATTGACATTATATCCTTTATCAACAAGTAAGTCTAATACATAGTCTGCTGCAATCTTTTTTGTTGTAGGTCCTGTTACTATTGTAATATTATCAGGAATAAGTAGTTTTTCACATAAGTTTGGTATTTCATTAAGAACACCTTTTCCTGTGTGTATTTCACGAGGAAGCTGAACATTTCTAAAATCCATTTTATAAACAAATCCTCCATTAAAAAAATTTTATATTATTATTATATTATTCAAGAATTTCTTTTTTTTTAATAATTCATTGTATTAATATATGTTTATTATTTTTAATTAAAAATTTTTATAATTATTTAGTTTTATTATTGAAAAAATATCTCTTTTTTTTGTATTTTTAAACTTAACTTTCAGAATTGTTTATTATTTTTTTAAAATTAGTATGATTAATTGGATTTTTTTAGATTAAGTTATTATAAAAATACATTTAAATTGTTTAAAAAAAAAAGTTATAATACTATTTAATCTTTTATTAGTTTTTAAATATATAGTTATTTAACTATAAAATTAGGTTATACTAAAAATTTGAATTTTATACTCAAAAAAATAAGAAAAAGCGATGAAAAATTAAAGCAACCTAGAAAAAAAAGTAATTGCAATATTTTTAATAAAAAAAAATTCAAAAGTTCTTATTAATTATAAACTACATTTAAATACTTAAACCTATAATACTTTGAAGTAGAGAAGTAAAGCTAAAGCAAATATATTTTTAACACAAAAAAAAGAAAATATAAATCTTAAGTTTTGCTTATTTTTCTTTAATTAATTATGGAGATTTTAAAAATGACTGAAATGAAAAAGATACTTGCAGAAATCATTGGTACATTTGTTCTTGTATTTTTTGGTACAGCATCTGTAGTACTAACATTATTCATCAATAATGGACCAGCTGGTCAAACATACGCAAGTATATATAATATAGGTATAACTATGCCAGATTGGATCGGAATCGGTCTAGCATTTGGTCTAGCTTTAGCAGTAGTAATTTATGCTTTTGGTTCTATATCAGGAGCACACTTCAACCCAGCAGTAACAATAGCACTTTGGGCAGGAAAAAAATTCCCTGGCCGTGACGTAATACCTTATGTAATTGCTCAATTCATAGGAGCATTAATTGCATCCGCAGCACTTCTTGCAATATCAGGACCTGCAGCATCAACAATAGGTGCACTTGGAGGAGTAGGACCATTTGGAGACATCAGTATGGTCGGATTATTCATTGCAGAGTTCCTAGGTACATTCTTACTTATGTATGTAATTATGGTAACAGCTGTAAATGAAAGATCAACAGCAGCAGATGCTGCACTATCCATTGGTTTCGTACTTGCAGGTATAGTAATCGCACTTGGTAACTTCTCAGGTTGTGGAGTTAACCCAGCACGTGCATTCTCACCAATGTTACTCAATTTCTTTGTAAGTGGAGCAAACGCATTTATCTACTACCCAATATACTTCATTGCACCAATTATAGGAGCAATAGTAGCAGTATACATGTATGACTACTTCCATGAAGATAAAAACTAGATAAATGAAACGTAAACTTATAAAAAAAAATAAAGAAGGATTCTCAATATAAAAAATAAAACAGATGAAATTGTTTTAATTAAACCCCTCTTTTTTCTTCTTTATCATAAATAAAAAAAAATATAACCTCCAGTATTCTAAAAAAAAAATGATTCTATTAAAAAAAAGAAAAACAATTATATTATAATGTTTTTCTAAAAACTTTACACTATTATACTCTTTTTTTTTAATTGATTTTTTTCTAAAAAAAAACTAACTTTTTTTACAAAACTTACTATATTCTAATAAAAACATGACAAAAAAAAATTGTAAAAAAAAATAAAACTTTAATTATTTTTCCTTTTAAACTTCTTATTCTAAAAAAAAAACATGGAATAAAATTTTTAACTACTCTAAAAAAAAGAAGATAAATAGTTAGGGTGGAGAATTTTAATAAAAAAAACCTTTTTTAGTTATCAATTTGAGATATTAACTGCATAATTTCAGCAGCTTGCATTTGGTCAAGTTTCATTGTTTTAACAGCTTTAATTGTAGCTTGTGTTAAATTTAAGTTTGTTACAACAAGATTTTCTGTAACATACTTTCTAAATGCATCATAACTTGACTCTGTTTTTAATGCACGACGAAGTTCACGTTGTACTGGTTGAAGTTTTTCATCAAGTACATATGCAAGATCAGCAATAGCCTCATCATTTGCTTTAACCATCTGTTTTTGAAGAGTTTGTCCAATATCATTTTGTGTAAATCTTTTCTCAAGTTCATCAATAATATATTCATCTACAACTTCATTATCCTTATAATCCTTATTTAGTTTTTTATCATCTTTATATTCATCAACAAATTCATCAAAAAAGGTATCTATTAACTCTTTTTTATTGTCAAATAAATCTTCAATTGTTGAAATAAGCACACTGCTTGCATATGTTTTAATTGTTTCTACATCTATCATTTCATATCATTATCCTTATTATCAGTTTATATTTAACGTTAAAATTAATTTTATATTACTTTATTTATTATTAATATAAATACTTATTTTTCATATATTATATAATATGCAAGAAGAAACAATAAATAAGTACATTATTATTGTATCAATAATATCTTCTTTTGCTGTAGCATTTACATCAAATGCCGTTTCAGTTGCACTTCCTGTAATTGCACATGATCTAAACATTAGTAACATAATGCAAAACTGGATTGTGAGCATATACCTGCTTATCATAGCAGCAGCAAGTGTACCTTTCGGAAAAATATGTGTAAAGTATGGACTTAAACTCACATATGAAATTGGACTAATTGTATATATGATAGGTGCAATTCTATCAGGAATGGCTCCAGACATATCAGTTCTTATAATTTCAAGAATAATACAAGCACTTGGATCTGCCATATTATTTGTTAATGGAATGGCTCTTATTACAGCACAACTTCCAGAAAACAAAAGAGGTCAATCAATTGGATTTACAGTAACAGGTGTTTATATTGGTCTTGCCTTAGCTCCAACAATAAGTGGAATTTTATCACAAAATGTATCATGGAGAAGTGTTTTCTATGTTACAATACCACTAACATTAATATCATTATTTTTACTTATGCGAATTAAAAAAGAGTGGAAAATGGAAGAAGAAAAACCAATTGATATTCGTGGATCTCTTCTATATGTAGTAGGAATAATATTATTAATGTATGGATTTACAAGAATAAATGAATCAGTTGGAATTATTTTATTCATACTTGGAATACTAGTTCTTGCAGAATTTATAAAATATGAACTTAAAATTAAAAATCCAATCTATGAAATAAGACTATTTAAAAATAAGATATATACAGCATCAAACATTGCATCATTAATAAGCTATTTTGCAACATTTGTAGTAACATATATCTTAAATTACCACTTCCAATACATACATGGACTAGATCCTCAGACAAGTGGAATAGTACTTGTTGTAACACCTGTCATAATGGCAATAATAGCTCCAATATCTGGACGTTTATCAGATAAATATCCACCTCAAATAATTACAGCAATAGGAATGGGACTTGTTACAATAGCATTATTCATATTAACATTCTTAGATAAAACAACACCATTTGCACTAGTACTACTTGCAATGATACTTCAAGGAGTAGGATTCGGTTTCTTCTCATCACCAAACAGTAACATAATAATGAGTTCTGTAGATAAAGATGATGTAGGAACAGCATCAGCATCACTATCAACCGTAAGAACCATAGGACAATCATTTAGTCTAGGACTTCTTACAGTAGTATTTGCATTTATCATGGGAAATGTACCAATTATACCATCAAACTACTATCTATTGATTCAAAGTAGTCAAATGACAATGGCAATAGCAACATTCCTATGTCTAATTGTAGTATTCCTATCTCTTAAAGGACTAAATTATCATAAAGAAAAGAAAAATATAGAATAAAAATACCTAACAAATTTCTCTTCTTTTTATCTTTTTTTAAAAAAAACTAAATTAAAAACTTTTATTTATAAATATAAAGAAAATAGAAGTAATATTAATATCAAAAAATGAAAAGAGAGGATGTAATAAATGAACACTACTAAAAATATACTAGTTATTTTAATATTTTTTGATATAATATTTCTAATAATATTCAACTTTTACCTATTTTTAATGACAACTTTAATTATAATACTACTATTCATATATGAATTTATAATGAAACCTGAAGTAGAATATGATGATAAATACTATGAAGATGAATACAACATGAATAATCCTAACTTACCAGATATAAGATTATTTTATCGTGATAATATGAATTTTCCATTCTCACATTGTATAATATGTGGATATCGTGATGAATGTGATCCATGGTATTATTGTCTTTTCTTTAATTGTCAACCACATACATCAGATTATAAATACAATGATTTATACTATGATTACATTGATTATCTTAATGAATACGGCGAAGATGTACTTGATGAGTGGTATTATGAATAAAAAAAAAGTGAAAAAAATAGAAGATAAAGTTTTTTTTTGATAAATTAAATTTTTTTTTGTAGATAATTATTTTATTTTTAACATAACATAACTATTTAATATAATAACTACTGGTTTTGGAGGTGAAGTTTTAGTTTATGGCTGCTATTGATTTTAATGATATTGAAGTTATACTTAGACTTATTTGTTCAATTGTTATTCCAATAATTTTAACTATGATTATAAAACATCTTCTTATCAAATTTCAGAAAAAAACAGGATCAATTACAAAAGATAACATTTCAACAATAATGAAAATAATACGAATTATTGCAGTAATTGTAATAATAATTGGATGTCTTGATGTACTTGGTGTTAATATTGAATCTCTATTTGTAAGTTTAGGTCTTGTAACATTAGCATTAACACTAGCTGCTAAAGAGTTACTTTCAAATCTTATTGCAGGACTTAATATTGTCATAGAAAAACCATTTACAACAGGTGATATGATAGGAGTAAATAACTATAAAGGAATAGTTCAAAAGATTGGATTTAAAAATGTTGAACTTCTTGCAAAAGATGAGACAATAATTGTTCCAAATATTATATTTTCACAAAATTCATATATCAACTATACAAAAAATGGTAAATTTATGCAGAAAATAAAATTTTCACTTCAAAATAATCAATACTTGGATGAAAATCTTAAGATAATTGATGATATCATAAAAAATTGTGATGATTTAGATAAAAAATATAAATATTCCATAAATGTACGTAGTTTTGATGATAATGGAGTTAATATTACAGTTAAAGTTCCAATAAAAGATATTGATAATAGAAAAGTTATTGTATCAAAAATACTTGTTGAAATTTATGATAAAATAAAAATAGATCCAACAAAAGATTAACTAAAATACAAATTTACACTATATATAGTTATCATTAAATTAGAAAAAAATAGATTTTCATCAAAAATTAGGAATATTAATTTCTTTTTTTAGGGGAGTTTATGCTCTTTATCACTTTTTTTAGTTGAAAAAATATGATATTAAAGTAATTTTACTTTTTTTTATATTACTTTAATATATATTAGTCTTTTAAATTTTCTTATTTTTTTTATTTTTTAATTATTTTACAGATGTCTTAAAAGTCTTATTTGTATAAGATTCTTATTTCTTTTACATCTGTATCAGGTTTATCTGATAATAATTCTGCAAAGTAAATCTCTACTTTTAGATTTTCTTCTAGCATGTCTTTTGTTGATTTTCCAAAGTCTATAAATGCATCTGTTTGCATGTGAGATTCTAATGCTTCTTTAGATTCCCATTTTTCAATGAAAGTTAGAGTTTTATCTTCCACATTTTCATATAGGTTATATGCTATGTTTCCATAATGTGTTCTGCTTTCTGCTATTAAGTCATTTGCTTTTTTAATGATTTCGTCTTTTTCATCGTTTTTTGGCTTTAAAGTTGCGTTTACTATTATCATTGTTGATTTCTCCTATATTTTTAATAAGGTAAATACTAATATATACTTGATTTTATTTATAGTTAACTTGAATTCATTATTTGAAAAAGGTGTAAAAAAGAGAAAAGATGAAAAAAATCTTAACTCATAAATTTTTTTTACAAATCCTCTTAAAAAAAAATAAATAATTCATTGTAATATAAACTTCTAATACTACAGTTTTTCTCCAATTATATGAAGATCGTTATATGTAGTATTGAACGATTGTCTGTCCTCCTTAGATTTTTTTATATTTTCTGTTTTCTTTGTATTATTTGTGTTATTCGACTTACTTTCATTAAAATTTAGTGTGTATTTTAATGGTTTATATATTTGATTTCCTGAATAACAAATGGTAATATTATATACAAAACGTGCAGATGAGCTTATTGTTACATATAACTTATCACTGCCATGTTTTATTTGGGTTTTATTGGTTATTGTTTTTCCATTTATTTTTATAACAAAATTTCCACCATAAATGGGCATGTTGGTGGTATTTGTCATAAGACTAATTTGGATTTTATAATCATCAAACCTTTTATATGTATTATTTGATAATGTTGCAATAACATCTTGTGATTCTATGTATAATTTAGAGCTTGTTGTATTTTTGATATACATATTATTTCCACCATATACCACACTAAGTGTATATACTTTATTTGTAAAACTTTGAGGTATAAGATAGTTTAAAGTTGCTATTGAATTATTAACTTTACATAAATTGTTTTACCATTTGTATCTTTCAGGGATTTATAATTAATTTTAAAGACCACTACACCTTTTTTAACTGGATTATTTTCATAATCTAGTATTTTTACAGATAGATTTGTTTTTATTCCAGGTGTTATTTTAAAATCATCCATGTATATTTTCACACTTTTTTTAGTTATATGAAGTGTGGATGTGTTAGTAAAGATTTGTTTTAAATTTCCCTGATGATATATAATATCAAGTCTATTTTCTGTTGCTTGAATACCTTCACTAACATGATAGTTTAGGAATGTTATCTTGTTTTGTTTTATTAATACAGTTCCATTTATTGTTTTTTGATTTAGTTTAAATGCATATTTTCCAGTTAAGTTTGTTTTTATATTCTCAAGTGTAGCTGTAATGTTTATAATTCCACCAGCTTCTGTTGTAATATCATTAAACTTAAGATATGGTTTTGCTATAGAGTAATTTTTAGTTATGAAATTTTGATTATTGAAAGAATCTTTTATATTTATAATAGATTTAATCATACCATATCTTGTTATCTTCATATTATTATCAGAGACAATCATGGAATTATTTTGTCGTATTTGATGAATAAGGTAGGTTTTATTATAAAATAATTCATCATCACAGAAAAGTTTTAAATTTACAGATATGTTATATCCAGAACCATTACCAGTATTTTTAATAAGAACCATTTGGCCAATATTATCACCATAATAGTAGGTTTCAGGTAGGATTGTAACGTTGTATGTGGAAATATTTAATGAAACATAATGAATAATTTTTGAGTTATTTTGAAAATAATTTTCTTTTGTTGTGTTAAGTTGAATTTTAATATCACATGCTTTATTTGAAGTAGCATAGATTTGTAGTATTTTAGTTTCACCAGGATTAAGTTGTGATATAATCCATGTGTTATTTTCTAAATTGCTACTGCTATTTTTTAAAGTTAGTGTATTAGGAATTATATTTTTAACACTAATATTACGTCCTATACCTTTTCCATTATTTGTTATGGTAATATTATAGTTTATTTCATCATCCAGATTATATGAATTTGGTGCCATCAATTTAAGATTGTATAATGGGGATTTAATGGTTATATTTTCATATATTATAGTAGATGTGAAATTAACATTATCAATGTATTCTATTTTTAACTGATTTAGGTTATCATTTTGATTGACGAGTTCATAGTAATATGTACTATTTGTTACTTTTTGTGAATTTATGATTGTTTCATTGATTTTAAGTTGTATTACTCCTGAGTTTATTGTTGTATTGTAGATGGTGTTTGGTTTTATTGTTATGTTAATTGGTATATTTTCATCATAATTAAATGATTTTTTATTCATGTTAAGTGTGATTGTGTTTTGTGTTAGATTGTTTTTTGTGTATGTGTTGTTTTGGGTTTGTTTGTATGTGTTGTTGTTTGATTTAAAGAGATTTGGAGATTTGTTGTTTGTGAAGTTATTTTGTGTTATGTGTGTTTGTCCATCTTTTTGGTTTATTAGTGTATCTTTTAGATAATTTTGGTTAAAATTATTTTCTGATACATATATTGTTGCATTGTTATTTTCAATTCCAATATTTAGGTTGTTTTTTTGTATTAATGATTTTTGTATGTTTAATTTTGATTTTGTATTGTTAATTAAACATGTTGCATTATTTTCTTCTATTATGGAATTTATTATTTCTAGTGTTTCATCATTGATGATTAGTGTTTTATGTTGATTTTCTTTTAGTGTTACGTTGTTTAGTTGTAGTTTTGCCTGGTTTTTTATTAGTGTTGTGTTTGCTGTATTTTGTGTGATAATTGTATTTTCGAGTATTATTTGTTTTGAGTTTATACGATTGTAAATTATTGAATTATTAGCAGTATTTTGTGTTATGTTTGTATTGTTGATTATTATATGTGTTGCATCATAGTTGTAGATGCATGCTCCATTTAAGGCTGTGTTATTGTAGAAGTTTGTATTGTTTAGTGTTAGTGTTGTGGTTGTAGTTGGTGTTTCAATTAAGTATATTGCTCCACCATTTATTGCACTATTTTGTGTGAAGTTTGTGTTGTTTATTGTTAGGTTTGCTTTGTTGTGTATTGCTGCTCCACCTAGGTTTTTTCCGCTAATTTGGTTGTTTTTGAATGTTATATTATTGATTGTTAGATTTCCCTGGTTTTGTACTGCTGCATATATTTGATCGCATGTGTTTGTTATTGTCATGTTAGCTAGTGTTATAGTTGTGTTTTCTGCTATTTTTAGAAATGTTTTTGTGTTTTTTCCATCTATAATGCTTCCTTGACCATTTATTGTTAGGTTGGTTTTCTCACTTTTACTATCCCATGTGATGGGATTTGTTATGATGTAGTTGTCTTTTTTTAGATTAATATGATAGTTACATTCACCTTTAGTTTTTGCATCTTCGATTTGTGTTTCAAGTTGTGTGTAGTTTGTTACTTGTTTTGTTATTGTCGTTGTTGTGGTTGTTGTGGTGTTATCTGTTGCTGTGATTGTATTTATTGTTATTATTGTAAATAGTAATATCAGTATTAATTTTTTATTGTTATTTTTTAGGTTCATATCCTATATATTTTACAATAAATCAATATTTATTTTAAACATTGAATACTTTTAATTTTATTTTTAAACTATATAAATGTTATGGTATAAAATTAAACAATTTCAAAAAAAATAAATAAAATAATAAAAAAATTTTAAAAAAATAAGTAAAAATTAAATTAAAACTAAAATATTTTCTAAAAAATATATGAAAAAATATAAATTAATATAATTACTATTTTACACTTAATTACATTAAATATAAAATCTAATTTAAAATAAACCCATAATATAATAACAAATCAAACCTATAAAAAGAATAAATTATTATTATCAAAAAAAAATGAGGATATATTATGGTAAATTTGGGCTTTGGAATGATGAGACTTCCACAAAAAAATAAAGATGATGAAAAAAGCATAAACTACAATCAACTAAACACAATGGTAGATACCTATATTAAATCAGGTTTCAACTACTTTGATACAGCATATGGATATCATAAAGGAGAATCTGAAGTAGCATTAAAAAAAAGTGTGATAGATAGATATAATCGATCAGATATCATAGTAGCTGATAAACTTCCTGTATATATGATTAACAAACAATCACAACTAAATGAAATATTTAACACACAACTTAAACGAACAAATGCTGGATATTTTGACTACTACCTGCTTCATGATATGGGAATACTATCAGATAAAGAAAACAAAGATATAGATATATTTAGTTTTACAAAAGATCTAAAAAAGCGTGGACTAATTAGAAAACTAGGATTTTCATCACATGCAGATGCAGAATATATAGAAAATATACTTAAAAAACATCCTGAAGTTGATTTTATACAATTACAAATAAATTATCTTGACTGGGAAAATGACACAATACAATCACATAAATGTTATGATGTAGCATGCAAATATAACAAACCCATAATTGTCATGGAACCACTTAAGGGAGGATTCCTTGTAAATGTACCTAAAAAAGCTGAAAAACTAATGCATGATTATAATGGACAAACACCTATAATGTGGGCATTTAGGTTTTTAAGTGGTCTTGATAATATTATAATGATACTCTCAGGTATGAATAATAACAAACAAGTTATTGATAATATACAGATATTTAATGATTTACAACCACTTAATGATGAGGAACTTAATATTTTAGATGAGGTGGTTGATATTATTAATGAAAATATTGCTATTAATTGTACATCTTGTCGTTATTGTATTAGTGTATGTCCTATTGGTATTGATATTGCAAAGCTTTTTGATATGTATAATCATGATATGATTGAAGATGCTCCTGGTTATACTGTTTGTGGTAATATTTATGTTAATTATTCAAAAGATGAAAAAAACCATATTGCCTCAGATTGTATTAAATGTAATAGATGTACTGATCGTTGTCCACAACATTTAAATATTCCAAAACTTATGGATGATGTCAAAAATCGTTTTGAAACAGAAGTATATGGATTTAAAAAATAATACTTATCATTTACATTAACCTTTTTTTTTATTCTCTTTTTTTTGATTATCATCATATTTATTTTAAACAATTTTCTAGTTTTTAATGTATTTTTTTTTAAATATTTTTCACACTATTTTTATGATGATGTCAATATTAAAATAAACAATTTAACATATATATAGATTCTAGTTTTAAATAAAATATATATAGTATAAAAAAAAGAATGATTTCTATATAATATTTTAATAACATAGTTATAAAAGAAATATTATATGAAAAAAACTATAAAAAAAGGTGCTAAAAATAACAGAATTTAACAAATGTACATGTGTAAAAGTAAACAAAGAAAAGATGGATCTAATAAAATCTAAAGGATTAAAACTTCAATGTATATTAGATAAAGCAATGGATAAAGAACTAGAACTTGAATGTCTAACAAACAAAGAAGAAAAAATCAACTTACTAAACGCTGAAATTGAAAAACTAGAACAACAAAAACAAGAAGCAACAAAAAACACAAAAAAACACATCAATGCAATAATAAAAAATCTGGAATTTATACAACAATACGAAGAAAAACAATACGACATACAAATCCAACAACTAACACTAGAAAGAGACTACATAGAAAAACATTGTCTTAAAAAATAGAAAAAAAAGTAAAGATCCAACATAATCCCCCCAATATAATATGAAAAAACACGAATCTTATAATCTTTTTTAAACTTTACTTTTTCACTAAAATAAATTATTTTATTAAAAAAAAATGAAAAAATCTTTTTATTTTAAGAAGTATTAAACATTAAATTCTTTTATTATATTTAAAATAAAAATTAGCAACTTAATCTTAAAAAAAATATTAATCTAACAATTACATGATTATCTCCCAAAAAAAAGACAATAAATAAAAGTATAGCAAAAAAATGGGGGTTGTTAAAATTAAGAATTCCAAACATAATAAACTAAAAGGACCACTAACACAATATGGTCAATATAAAGAATTATTTCATAAAGCAGCACAAATAACATACAAATTAAATAACCTATCACCTGATGAAACTAATGAAAAAAAAGAATTATTTAAACAACTACTAGGATCAATAGGTGAAGATACAGAAATTTTAACACCATTTTACTGTAACATAGGATCAAACATCCACCTAGGTCGTGGATGTTTCATAAACGTAAACTGTAACTTTCTAGATACAGATACTGTTGAAATTGGAGACTACACACTACTAGCACCAGGCGTAAATGTAATATGTGCAGATCATCCAACAAAAACAACACAACGTATAGTACCAAAAAATGATAATTACAATAATAACTACATAAAAGCTGACGGCTCATATGATGAAACAATAAATTACACCTTTACAAATACAAAACAAGAAGTAAAAATAGGAAAAAGATGCTGGATAGGAACAAATGCAATTATACTTCCAGGTGTAACAATAGGTGATAATGTCATAGTAGCAGCAGGCAGTGTAGTAACAAAAGACATACCAGATAATATGATAGTAGGTGGGGTGCCTGCACATATAATCAGGGAAAATAAATAAAAAAAAAGTATATAATATAAAATTAAATTTTTATCAAATAGGAGTGTAGAGTAACAATGAAAAAACTAGGATTTGGAATGATGAGACTTCCAAAATCAGATAAAGACGATGAAACAAGTATAATCCAAGAAGAAGTAGATAAAATGGCTGATCTATTCTTAGAAAAAGGATTCACATACTTTGATACAGCATATGTATATCATGATGGAAAATCAGAAGGAGCATTTAAAAAAGCAGTAGCAGATAAACATCCACATGAAGACTACCAAATAGCAGACAAACTACCAATATTTGCAATAAAAAAAGCAGAAGAAATGGAACCAATATTCCAAGAAGAACTTGAACGTCTTGGAGTTGACTACATTGACTACTTCCTAATACATAATGTAAGTGGATTTTCAGATCATGCACTAAAAAATACAGACCCATTCAAATTTGGAGTAGAAAAAAAAGCTGAAGGAAAAGTAAAACATGTAGGATTCTCATCACATGCAGATGCAAAATACATTGAAGATGTAATAAAACAACACCCTGATATGGATTTTATCCAACTACAGATAAACTATCTTGACTGGGAAAATGATGCAATACAATCTAAAGAATGCTATGAAGTAGCATGTAAATATAACCTACCTGTAATTGTAATGGAACCACTAAAAGGAGGATTCCTTGCAAATGTACCTAAAGAAGCTGAAAAACTAATGCGTGACTATAATGGTCAAAGTCCTGTAGAATGGGCATTCAGATTCCTTATAAGTTTAGATAATGTAATGATGGTATTATCAGGTGCAAGTTCATATGAACAACTTAAAGAAAATATAGAAATATTTGAAGATATTAAACCATTAAATGATGAAGAACTTGAAATACTAAGAAAAGTACGTGAAATAATAAATGCAAACATTGCAATAGACTGTACTGGATGTAACTACTGTCTAAGTTCATGTCCACAAAATATACTCATACCAAAACTTTTTAATATGTATAATGAAGATATGATACAAAATCCAGGACCAACAGAATTTACAGCAGTAGGAAATGCTTATGTAAACTATGCAAAAGAAGCAAAACATGGTCTTGCATCAGATTGTATAGATTGCCAAGCATGTATACCAAAATGTCCACAACACATTAACATACCAGAAGAACTTGTTAAAGTAAAAGATCACTTTGAAACTCCATTATATGGATTCAACCAACAAGAAGAATAAAAAAAGAATAAAATAATCACCTCATCTTCTTCTCCTCTTCATATTATACTTATAAGTATTATTTTTTTAAATTTAGACCAAATAATTAAAGGAGAAAAAAAATGAAAAAACTTGGCTTTGGATTAATGAGACTACCAAAATTAGATAAAGATGACGAATCAAGCGTTGAGTATGAACAAGTAGATAAAATGGCAGAAACTTTTATGAAAAATGGATTTAACTACTTTGACACAGCATACATCTACCATCAAGGAAGAAGTGAAGTAGCATTTAAACATGCTGTAACTGACCATTATCCACGTGAATCATTCATAATAGCAGATAAAATGCCACTACCATTTATAAATAAAGATGAACAACTAGAAAACATCTTCCAAGATCAACTAGAAAGACTTGGTGTAGATTATATTGACTACTACCTGATGCATAATGTATGTGAATCATCAGAAGATGGATACCTTAATGGTAAGACATATGAATTTCTAAAACAGAAAAAAGAAGAAGGATACATTAAACACCTAGGATTTTCAGCACATGATAGTGCAGAATATGTAGAAGAATTCATAAAACAAAACCCTGGAATGGAATTTATACAACTACAAATAAATTACCTAGACTGGGAAAATAATGTACTTCAAGCACGTAAATGTTATGAAGTAGCACAAAAATATAATCTTCCAATAGTTGTAATGGAACCACTAAAAGGAGGATTCCTTGTAAATGTACCTAAAGAAGCTGAAAAACTAATGTGTGAGTATAATGGACAACCACCAATACAATGGGCACTTAGATATGTTGCAGGACTTCCTGGTGTATTTATGGTATTATCAGGTATGAGTTCATATGATCAACTTAAAGAAAATATAGAAATCTTTGATGATATTAAACCATTAAATGATGAAGAACATGAAATAATAAAAAAAGTTGTAGAAATAATTAATAATAACATAGCAGTTGAATGTACAGGATGTAATTACTGTCTAAGTTCATGTCCTGAAAACATTGTGATTCCAGAACTTTTCCAGATATATAATCATCAAATGATTCAAAATACAGATAATTTCACAGCTTATGGGAATGCATATATTAACTATGCTAAAAGTGGAGAACATGGTCTTGCAGGAGATTGTATAAAATGCCAAGCATGTATACCAAAATGTCCACAACACATTAATATCCCAGAAGAACTTGTTAAAGTACGAGATACATTTGAAATTCCATTATATGGATTCAACCAACAAGAAGAATAAAAAAAGAATAAATTTTTATTCTCCCTCTCCTCCTCCTTAATAATAATTTTTATTATTATTTTTCAAACTTTTTTTTAATAAATATATAATAGGTGAAAAAAATGAAAAAACTAGGCTTTGGAACAATGCGACTTCCAATAGCAGATAATGATGATCCCACAAGTGTTATTCAAGATGAAGTAGATATGATGGTAGATACCTTCATGGAAAATGGATTTACATACTTTGACACTGCATATTCATATCATAATGGAACAAGTGAAGTAGCATTAAATAAAGCATTAATTGAAAGATATCCACGAGAATCATATATTATTGCAGATAAACTTCCAATATTTATGATAACAAAACAAGAAGAATTAGAACCAATATTTGAAGAACAATTCAAACGTCTTGGTGTAGATTACATTGACTACTACCTGATGCATAATGTAAGTGGATTATCAGAAGCAGGATTTATTGATGTTAACTCCTTTGAATTTGCAAAAAAGAAAAAAGAAGAAGGATATATTAAAAAATTAGGAATCTCATCACATGCAAATGCAGAATACTTAGATAATATACTAAATCAACACCCTGATATGGACTTCATACAACTACAAATAAACTATCTTGACTGGGAAAACGATGTTGTAGAAGCACGTAAATGCTATGAAGTAGCACGAAAACATGATCTTGAGATAGTTGTAATGGAACCACTAAAAGGAGGATTTCTTGCAAATGTACCTAAAAAGGCAGAAAAATTAATGCGTGATTATAATGGACAAAGTCCTCTAGAGTGGGCTTTACGTTTTGTTGCAGGACTCCCTGGTGTATTTATGGTATTATCTGGTATGAGTTCACAAAAACAGGTAGCTGAAAATGTTAAAATCTTTGATAATATTAAACCATTAAATGATGAAGAACATGAAATTCTAAAAGAAGTTGTTAAAATTATTAATGAAAACATTGCTGTTGAATGTACAGGATGTAATTATTGTATAAATTCCTGTCCTGAAAATATAGCTATTCCTAAAGTATTTGATATGTATAATCTTGAAATGATTGATAATAAAAAGCGATTTACAGCAGTTGTAAATGCATATGTAAACTATGCAAAAGAAGCAAAACATGGTCTTGCATCAGATTGTATTAAATGTGGAGCATGCATAAGTCAATGTCCACAACATATAAACATACCAGAGGAATTAGAAAAAGTAAAAGATACATTTGAAACTCCATTTGAATCATTTTATAAATAAAAAAAAGGTAGTATGTAGTTAAAAGAAGAATATACTCCTTTTTTTTCAATCTACATTTCTCATATTTTTTATTTTTTTTTAGAATTATATTTTAACATCCTTCTTTTTTTTAATTGAATGTTTTTGTTACATTTTTTAGTTGTTCTATTATATTGATTCTTTGTGGACATATTTCCATACAGTTTCCACACTCTATACATGCACTTGGTTTTGGATGATCTGATGTGTAGTTTTCATAATACATTATTGCATGATTATTTTCAAGTATTTTATTTGTGTTATAAAGATCAAAGTATTTTGGTATGTTTATATGCTCAGGGCATCCATCAAGACAGTATCCACAAAAAGTACATGGTATTTCATGGCTACGTCCTATTAGTTTGGCTGCTTTTTTTATTATATCAAGTTGTTTTTGTGTTAGTTTTTTAAATGTCTCGGTTGTATGGATGTTATCTTCTAGTTGCTTTTTTGTGTTCATTCCACTTAGAATCATAAAGACATTATCTAAGTTTAAGTCAAAATCAAGTGCCCATGATGCAAGGGATTTATCAGGATTTGTGCTTTTAAATAGTTTTTTTACATCATCTGGAACATTTATGAGTGTTCCTCCTTTAATTGGTTCCATGACTATTACTGGTTTTTCATATTTACATGCAACATCATAACATCCTTTTGCATCTATAGTTTTATTATTCCAGTCTAGGTAGTTTATTTGTAGTTGTATGAATTCTATTTCTGGATGTTTTTTAAGTGTCTCTTCGATAAATTCAGGTCCATCATGACATGATATACCAATGTGTTTTACATATCCTTTATCTTTCAAGTGTTTTATAAATTCGTATGCTTGAAATTTATCTATTTTTTCTTGGTGTCTTGTTGATGCATTATGTATCATGTAGTAGTCTATATAATTAACTCCTAAACGATCAAGTTGTTCTTGAAAGATTGTTTCCATTTGATCTTTGCTGTTTATGTTAAATATTGGTAGTTTATCTGCTATTATGTATTCATCTCGTGGGTATTTATCTACTATTAGTTCTTTTATTATTTTTTCAGATACTCCTTTATGATATACATGTGCTGTATCAAAGTAGTTAAATCCGTTTTTCATGTAGATGTCTATTAATTCTTTGAGTTCTTCTTTGTTTATGCTTGTTGGATCATCAGGATCTATTAGTGGCAATCTCATAAATCCAAATCCTAGTCTTTTCATATTTAATCACCTATATTAAATTAAGAGTGTAGTGTTTTATCTTCTTTGTGCACCTGGACAGTTTTGTGTACATGTGCTGCATGAAAGTGTGCATCCTGGTATATTGTTCATGCTACTTGTTTGTATTATTTTAATTATATCATCAATTATTATTAGTTCTCTAGAAGTTAGTGGTTGTATATTTTTAAAGATTTGCATGTTTTGTTGTAGTTGTTGTAAAGTTGACATATTTGATATGATATAATCTATATCAGGTATTGAAATTAGATATCTAAATGCCCATGTAAGAGGAGTATCACCTGTTGTGTCCTTGATTAATTCTACTGCTTTTTTAGGTAGATTAAGAAGTAGTCCTCCTTTTAGTGGTTCTGATGCAAATATTGGTATTTTATGTTTACATGCTACATTAAAACACTTTTGCATTTGTAAATTAGGATTATTCATATCTAGGTAGTTTAAGTCAAGTTGTACATAATCAAATACATCATTTTCAGATAAAGTAGTATCTAGTTGTTGATATCCCGCAACGCTTGAAAGTCCTACTTTTTTAATTAGTCCTTCAGTTTTTTTATCATTTAGAAATTCTACTAAGTTATAGTTGTCAATATCTGTTTTTACAGTATATAGATCTGGTATCTGATAGTAGTCAAAATAGTCTAAATTTGTAGTTGTAAGTTGTCTTTTGAAAAATTGGTCAATATCTTCATTATTTTTAAAGCTCATTATTGGTAGTTTATCAATTACTTCAAAGTTTTTATGATCATAATTTTTAACTAGTATATCTGCTATTATATTTTCTGCTTTTTGTCTGTGGTATGTGTATGATGTATCAAAGATGTTAAAGTTATTTTCCATAAAATCTTTTATCATCTGTTTTGTTTTGTCTTCATCTATATTTTTTAGGTTGTTTTTGATTATTGGAAGATTTCTCATTCCAAAGACTAATTTTTCCATTTTGTTATTTTTCCCCCTACTTTGTTTATTTGATTTGTTTTTTCATACTTTTTTTTATTATTTATTTATTGTATTAATATTATTTTATTAATATTTATTAATTAAACATATGAACATGTTTTCATGTAAACTAAAACATATGAGTAGTTTTTCATTTAAAACAAATTTATTTTTATTCTAAAATGATTTAAAGTTATGCCCATACCCCTTAAGGGCTATAATAAATTTAAATACTAATTTAAACAAAGTTAAAAAATAAGAAGAATTAATTATAATTTGCATTAGAAAAAAAGAAAGAACAATTTTAAAAACAAAATAAATTATTAAAAATTGAAACATGAAAGTTAATGCAATTGAATACGACAATTTTTTTAATTCAAAATATAGTCCAAAAAAAATCTTCTAATAAACCAAATATAAAGGAGGGAAAACTTCTATGCATATACCAGATGGATTAATAGGAATGGGATATCCACTACTAGTATCATTACT
The DNA here is from genome assembly GCF_003149675.1 of Methanosphaera cuniculi. NCBI lineage: Archaea > Methanobacteriati > Methanobacteriota > Methanobacteria > Methanobacteriales > Methanobacteriaceae > Methanosphaera > Methanosphaera cuniculi. The sequence continues at coordinate 88,395 of NZ_LWMS01000010.1, forward strand.
TCTAGTTATATTAATACTAGCAATAATAATCTATAAATCAAAAGATACTCTTAGTGAAAAAAACATACCAATGATAGCATTACTAACAGTAGTAGCAGTACTAGTACAACTTGTTGAACTACCATTACCTGTTGCAGCATGTGTACATATATCATTAATTACATTCATTACACTATATAACTTTAGAACATCAATTATTGTATATACACTTGTAACAATCATACAAGCTCTATTTATACATGAAGGTGGAGTTTCAACAATAGGATTAAACTTACTTAACCTTGCAATACTAGGACCTGTATTTTCATTAGCATTATACAAAGCATTTGCAAAAATCAACAAATACCTAGCAATAGGAATATCAGCATTTGGAACAATAGTTCTACTTGGAGTTGTAGTATCAATAGAATATGCAATAGCAGGCGTATATCCAATCGGCTTTGGACTTATAACAATAGTACCAATTGAAGCACTTGTAGGAGTACTTGAAGCTGTTGTAACATTAGTATTAATGAAAGCACTAAAAGATATAAAACCAGAACTTGTACCAGTATTAGCTGATAATTAAAAAATAAAATTTATAATATTTTATTTCATCTAACCTCCATTTCATTTTTTTCTTATTTTTTCATAAATAATTTAAATTATTATATTTTTTTAAAATTTTAAATTAAACCTTCTTTTATTAATTAATTTCCCATAAAAAAATTATTAATTCATTATTAAAATTGAAATATTTAATGTTTAATTCCATTAATTTTAGTTAAAACTGATAATAAAAAAAAGAGGTTTATTATGAGGAGAGGAAGGGTTATTTTTTTTTATAAAAAATTTTTTATTTATAATTTAAAGAAGTCTATCGTATTTTGTGTAACTACTTTTGCTAGTTCATCTGCATCCATATTTTTATGTTTTGCTATTGTTTTTAAGATGTGTGGTAAATATTTTGGATCATTACGATTTTTCTTTGGTTTTTTAGGTAAATCTCGTGGAAGTAGAAATGGTCCATCAGTTTCTATCATAAGTTTTTCAGGTGGTATAACTTTTATAGCTTTTAGTAAGTCATCATTTCGTCTTTCATCACATATCCATCCTGTAACACCTATATAACATCCAAGATCCAGGTAGTCTTCAGCTTCATATTTTGTTCCTGTAAAGCAATGTACTACTGATTGTTGTGCCATTTTCTTATGTTTTCTAAGTATTTTTGCAAAATCATCATATGCTTCCCTATCATGTAGAAATAGTGGCATGTTTAACTCTTCAGCTAATTCTACTTGTCTTTCAAACCATTTACGTTGCACATTTTGTGGTGAGTAGTTACGATTATAATCAAGTCCACATTCACCAATTGCTACAACTTGATCATTTTGAGCTAATTGTCTTAGTGTATCTATTGTATTATCATCACATGTTTTTGCATCATGAGGATGTACACCACATGTTGAATAGAGTACTCCAGGATAATTTTGAACGTATTTTGCTGCTTTTATACTTGATGGGATACTACTTCCTGTAACTATTATTTTATCAACATTATTAACTTGAGCTTCTTTAATTACTTCTGCTCGGTCTTTATCATATGATTTGTGCATTAAGTTTAATCCTATATCAATAAGTTTCATAATAGTATGATATATTAAAAATAAAATAAAAAACCTTTCATAAAAAAAAGAGAAGTTATTTTTTTTCTGTTTTTGATAAAATATTAGTTTAAATCTATAAATAAAAAAAAAGAGTATGTATAATAATTTTAAAAAAAAGGTTTTAGGTTGAAGGGAGTGAGTGATGAATTTATAATTTTTCATCACGTAAATCTATTGTATCTTCAAGATCAGGTCCTGTTGATATAATAGTTATTGGTACTCCTACATCTTTTTCTATATCTTCTATGTAATCACGTGCTTCTTGTGATAGTTCTTCGTATTTGTTTACTTTTGCACATTCAGGATATAGTTTGTCAATGCATGTAAGTGCAATTTGTGTTGCTCCATTTATCATACAGGAACGTTTTGCAAATTCTTTATCAAAGAGTCCAACTCTTCTTTTACGTCCTGTTACTACACCATATTCTTCAAGTCCCATTGCTTCTGCTTCTTCTGGTGTAATTTCTGTTGGGAATGGTCCTTCTCCAACACGTGTTATGTATGCTTTTAGAATTACAATTACTTCATCAATTTTGGTTGGTCCAACTCCTACATCTGCTGCTGCGGTAGATGCACATGTATCTTTACTTGTTACATATGGATATGTTCCATAGTATAATGATAAACCGAATCCTTGTGATCCTTCAATAAATACATTTTCTCCATTATCAATTGCTTCATTTACAATTGTAGGTACATCAGCGATGTATTCTTCAAGTTCTACTACATCTTTTGCATAGTCGATTTTACGATTAATTCTATCTGCATTTGCAGGTCCACATCCACTACCTGTTGTTCCAATCTTTTTTGATAAATATGATGATGCTTTATCAGCTTCAATATGCTCATCTGTGATAATTGCACAGTTTGCATCCATAAAGGTTCTTCCTTCAAGATCATACTTATTTAGGTATTCAAGTTCATGTTTGAATACTTCTGGATTTACTAGTACTCCAGCACCAATTAATAGTTTTGCATCTGTGTTGAAGAAACCAGAAGGTGTAAGTCTTAAACCATACTTTTCTCCGTTATGTTCTACAGAGTGTCCAGCATTTGGTCCTACTCCAGCTCTTGCAATAATTTCAGGTTTATCTTTGGTACAAAAGTAGGTAATACATTTACCTTTACCTTCGTCACCCCATTGTCCCCCAACTAATATGGTACATGTCATTATATTGTATCTCCCTAATTTGATAAAAAAAGAGGTTATTTGTCTAAAAGAAAGTTTTTTTTTGGAATTTATTAATTCTTTCTAATTTCTTTTACTCTTTTTTTTGTTATTTTCCTATAAAATATATATTAAATTTATTAATAAAAAAATTACTAAAATTTTATGATTAATACAAACTATGAGAAAAAATAAAAAGAGTCAAATTCTTTTTAGTTTAAATTGAAAAAATACTATTTTTAAGCCCCTTTTATTATCATCCGATAATATCTTTTTTTTAAGGATAGTTTTTTTTTCTTTTATTTTATTATATGAAAATGAGTTGTATTAATAAAAAAATTAGATTCATTCTTTATTTTTTTTCTCTTATTTAATTTTTATTTCATAACTTTCGAATATATCTTAAGTCATTTACTTATATATTTATATTTACATTAAAATAAAAAGCTTTCTATAATTACTTATTAATTAATCAAAAAAAAGTTAGTAAAAAAAAAGTAGAAATTAGGATTTTCATAGTTTAATTATTCATCCTGTGTTATACCTAAGTGTTTTTGTATTTTCTTGTTATCTTCACTTAGTATTTCCATGTTATCTTCTATGTTTGATGTTAGTTCGGCGAAACTATTTGATGATTCAACTTGACTAAATTCTATAAATGAAAGTATTTTATTTGATCTAGTATTTATTGTTTCAAAATTCTCATTTAATTTATCAGTTGTTTCAACAAATTCATGTCTTAAGTTTTCATTTTCATCTATTGCTTTTCTCAAATCAAAGTTATGATTAAATAGTTGCTTATTTTCACGTAGAATATTTTTATTTTCAGCTTTTAGTAGTTCCATGTCTTTTTTAAGTTCATTAAGTTGGTTTTCGTATTGTTTTATGTAGTTTTCTTTTTCTCTTATTTGAATATCTTTATCTTGAATAGCTTTATTTTTAGACTCTATGGTACTATTTTGATTTTTAATCTTGTTATCTTTGTCTTTTATTTGTGAGTTTCTAAGATTTATAAGATCATCTTTATTTTTAATAACTTTATCTTTATGTCTTATATCCTTCCACATTTGTTTGTTTTCTAGTTTAAGTTTGTTATACTGGTTTTTGTAGAACTTGAAGCTGTTACTTGAGTTTAATATCTTTTCATATATTTTTTTAAATACCATATGCTAAACCTTTTTTATGTTGAATTATTTTTTATTATTAATTTATGTTTTTAATAAGTATTTTATTTTTTCTTATAAATGAAATAAAAAAAATGTGAAATTAATAAAAAATCAATATTAGTAAGAAATAACATAACTAAATATTAATAAAAATTACTTTAAAGAAGATAAATTTTATATGAGGTTTTATTTTATATGAAATATGATTATTTAATTGTTGGATCAGGATTATTTGGTTCAGTATTTGCACATGAAATGACAAAAAAAGGAAAAAAATGTCTCATAATAGAAAAAAGAGATACAATTGGTGGAAACATATACACAGAAAAACAAGAAAACATCAACGTACATAAATATGGAGCACACATCTTCCATACAAGTGATGATGACATATGGAATTATGTAAATCAATTCATTAAATTTAACAGATTTACAAACTCACCAATAGCAAACTATAAAGGAGAACTATACAATCTACCATTTAATATGAATACATTCTACAAACTATGGAAAACAAAAACACCACAAGAAGCATATGAAATGATAGAATCAGAAAAAGAAGAATATAAAACAGAAGACCCACAAAATCTAGAAGAACAAGCAATAAATCTAGTAGGACCTACAATATATGAAAAACTAATTAAAGGATATACAGAAAAACAATGGGGAAAACCATGTGATCAACTACCATCATTTATCATAAAAAGATTACCTGTACGTTTCACATATGATAACAACTACTTCAATGACCTATATCAGGGAATACCATTTAATGGATATACAGAACTAATTGAAAAACTAACAGATGGAATTGATATAAAACTCAATACAAATTACTTTGATGATAAACAAAAATGGGATGAAATAGCAGATAAAGTACTTTTCACTGGAATGATTGATGAATACTATGACTACTGTTATGGAGAACTAGAATATCGTGGTCTTAACTTTGAATCAGAAACACTTGATATACCAAATTATCAAGGAAATGCAGTTATAAACTATACAGAAGCACAAATACCATACACACGTATCATTGAACATAAACACTTTGAAAACAGTGAATCTGATAAAACAATCATCACACGTGAATATCCAAAAACATGGACTAAAGGTGAAGAAGCATACTATCCTGTAAATGATGATAAAAACTCCCAGTTATATGCAAAATACAAAGATCTAGCAGACAAAGAAGATAAAATCATCTTTGGTGGAAGACTAGGAATGTATAAATACATGAACATGGATGAAGTAATAAAAGAAGCATTAAACCTAGCAGAAGCTCAATAAAAAAAATAACAGCATAGCTTGTAATTTTTTTTTAGAATAAATCACCACCTTCTTTTAACTTTTTTTTATACTTAAAATTTTTTCTAAATTAACAATTTTTTTCTAGATTAACAAATTATACCAAGAGTTTTTTTTTTATAATATTAAAAAAAATATTCTACTTTTTTTTAAATTATACTTATTCATGAGTAAATTTTTAATATCTGAATTAAGATAAATATATTATAATAAAAAGAAAATTTTTTAAAATAACCGGGTAATATAATGGTAAAAGTCTCAGTAATAATGCCTATATATCAAGCAGAAGAATTTCTTGAAAGAACCTGCACTAATTTTTCAAAACAAACACTAAATGATATAGAACTTATCTGTATAAATGATGGATCAGTAGATAATACACAAAAAATCCTTGAAAAACTAGCAGAAAAATATGATTTTATAAAAATAATAAAACAATCAAATCAAGGATCAGGAATAGCAAGAAATAATGGGATAAAAAAGGCAACAGGTGAATACATAGCATTTCTAGATGCAGATGACATATACATAGATGATAATGCACTTGAAAAAATGTATAATTATGCAAAAAAACATGATGCAAATATAGTATGTGCAAATCTTGAACGAATATCAACAACAATGAAAAAAGAAGGAAACTTCAACTATGATGAAGATAACTACACCAAGTTCACAGAATATAACATACTAAATCCAGAGGAATATGGAATACCATGGGCATTTTATAAAAATATCTATAAAAGAAAATTTCTAGAAGATAACAATATAACATTTCCATCACTTAGTCGTGGACAAGATCCTGTATTTCTAGCAGAAGCATTAACTAAGACTGATAAAATACACACAACACCTGTAACATTATATGGATATAATCACCAAGCAAATGGCGGAGCAAACAATAAAGTAGATGATTATCAAAAGAAATATGACTACATAAAACACTATCATGACACAATTAAAATACTAGAAGATAATAACTACTATAAAACTGCACAAAAATACAAAGATCAACTAATAATCTACATGTCACTTATAAATAACCGTGAAGATCAACAACTACTTAAAATAATACATGAAATATTTGAAGATAAAAATCCTACATACTTTAATACACCTAGTGAAGAACAAATATATCTAAGAATCTGTATGCTTAATCATAATGATAATAAATCATTTTATAATGAACTACAAACAACCAAAAAAGCACTACTTGAAGTAACACTCAGTACAACAAATTTCATAAATCCAAAAATATTAAGAAAATATAACATAGAACTTAAAAAACTTGATAATCAAAAAGAAGATGATCTTAAACAACTAAAACAATTAAATCAAAAGATCGAAAACTCATCAAGCTGGAAAATAACAGATCCTCTACGTAAATCTAAAAAAGGAACAATAAAAGTACTTAAAAAATGTAAACATTCACTGGTGAAACTATGGTAAAAGTATCAGTTGTAATACCAATATATAATGTTGAAAAATACTTACATGATTGTCTTGATACAATAGTAAATCAAACACTAAAAGATATTGAAATAATCTGTGTAAACGATGGATCAACAGATAGTTCTCTTGAAATAATAAAAGAATATGCAAATTGTGATGATCGAATAACAGTAATTGATCAACCTAACGGAGGACATGCTGTAGCAACAAACGTAGGAATACAACATGCAACCGGAAAATACCTATTTTTAATGGATTCAGACGACATACTAAAACTCAACGCATTAAAAGACACATATAAAATAGCAGAAGATAAAAATGTGGACTTCGTACTATTTAAAGCTATTAACTATGATGATGAACAAGATAAATACTATGAAGCTGAAAACTACAGTATGAACATGGTAGCACACCGTGTAAAAGACAACGTATTTAGTTATGATGATATAAAAGACTTAATTTTTAAAATAACAGTAACACCATGGAGTAAACTGTACAATCGAAAGTTCATCATGGATAATAATATAACATTCCCTGAAGGACTTGTATTTGATGATAATGTATTTTTCTGGAGAGTACTTTTTAGTGCAAAACGAATATACTTCCACCCAGAATTTCTATTTACAAGAAGATGGTATGCAACTTCATCAACAACAGCAGGAGACAGACGATTTATTGACTCAATAGAAATATATAACTTAGTATGGGATGTATTTCGCGAATATGGTGTATTTGATGAGCATAAAAAAACATTATATAACAACAAGGTATTTTTAGCAAATATGAGATTTCGGAAAATTAAGGATGAATTTAAAGAAGAATATTTTATGCATATGAAAGATGATTTTTTAAAAATACTATCTGATGAAAAATTATATGATGATTTTATAGCTAACTTATCATATAAAAATAAGAAAATCTATGAACAAGTTCTAATAACACAATCAGCTGAGGAATTCATGTTATGCAGATCAACATATGACATGCTAAACTCATCAAGCTGGAAAATAACTAAACCTCTTCGAAAATCAAAACAAGTAGCTAAAAAAGCATATCATAAAATAAAAAAATAAGCTAGATTTTTTTATAGAAAAAAACCTTATTTTTTTTGCATCATCCCTTCCATTTTTTTTTACAAAAAAAAAGTTCTGTAGATAATAAAATATTTTTTTTTATTCACAGAACCTTTTAAAATATTAATAGTCTTTTTTTTGTAATTTTATTTTTTATTTTCCTTATAATAGTTATTTAAGTACTTATTTGCTTTTTCATCATCTATATTTAAATTAGATTTCAATTTATTTATTATTTCATCATCTTCTAATTTAAATTCAATATATGTACTTATAATACCTCTTATTTCTCCTATTTTTATTCCTCTTTCTTCTACTATTGAATCATATAGTGTTTTTATTATAATATTTACTTTTTCATTTAATTTAGTATCATTTCCATACTTACTATTTAAATATTTAAATAAATTACTAATAGCCAATAATAAGATGTGCATATCTTCTGGATTTATTTTTCCACTTTCTTGTAATTTGATGATTTCTTCTGCTGTTTGTTTTGCACTTTGCATTACTTTTTGCATTTGATCATCAATTTTATCCTTATTTTCTGTTTTTTCTTTGTTTAATTTTAGAAGTTCTTCTTTAAAGTTAAAAAGTTGTAGTGGTAGTAATGGATATAATTTATTTTGGATCATTTCCTGTGTTGAATATTGAGAGCATTTCATTACTGGTATTTCATAGTCTTTTTCTTGTTCATCTGGGAGAACTATTTTCATATCCATATGATTTGGTATATTATTTTCTCCAATGAATATTATTATATCCTCTGGCATGTGAAATACTATTTTATCATCATTTTGTTTTCTTTTTTCATAATATTTTTGTTTTGCATATAAAAGATCGTATTCAAACATGTATTTTATTGATGTTTTATCTTTTTTTGTTTGAAATTTAATATGATAGTTTTAAGTTTTCTTCTTTGATTTTAGTTCTAATATTAAATCTGATTTTAAAACATTATTTTGTAGTATTGTAAATTCAGGAGTTTCTTGAGTTATTGTTGTATCTTTGATGCTATAATTTTCATGAAATATTGTATTTATCATGTTTATAAGAACTTTATTTGAAACTGTAAATAATGATTTTAAAATTTCATCAAGTTTTATGCATTCTATTTTTTCTATTTTGTTTGTGTTTTCTTTATTCATAATGATTATAATTTTTCTCCTATATCATCTTATTTTTTCTAAAAAAAATTATATTTTATTAATAATTTTTTAGAATTTTTAAAATTAAATAAGTTAATGTATAATCTTATATTATTTAGTACTATTTATATATTTTTACTATTTTTATTGAAAAATAGTTTAATTATTTTATGATATTTATATAAGATTATTTATATTTTATAAAAATTATCTACATTTTTTTAAAAAAAAATAATTTAAAACATATTAATTTATTTAGAAAAACTAGATAAAATCAGAGGCATAAAATAAAGATAGAAAAAAAATTTTATCCTAATTAAAAAAATAAAAAAAAGAATAGAATATAGATAAACTAACATTTATATTTTAAGTGTTTTTATGAATTGGTCTATCATGTCTTCTAGGTATTCACGCTTTATTAGTGTTTTAAGATATTCATCAGGTATATAGTCATCACCATAATATAGTCCTGCTACATCTCCTGTTATTTTTGCATTTGTATCTGTATCTTCACCAAGATTTGCTGCCATTAGTATTGCATCTTTATAATTATCTGTATGATAACAACAGTAAAATGCAATTTCAAGTGCATTTAATACAAAGCCTGTACTTTCAAGTTCATCTAATGAAATGTTAAAGAAGTTATCTGAAAATAGTCTATTAAACCTACGACTTACAGATCCTTTATACTTATCTTTTGCCTTATTTTTTGCATTTGTTAGTATTTCTTTAAATTCCATTTCAGGATTATCAAGTATTTCATATACTAAAATATTATAAATATTACAAGATGTATAACTTACAGGGTGTGCATGTGTAAGGGATGATACATTTTTAATAATTTCACAAGCATCTTCTATACTATAGTCATTTGCATATAAATAAAGACATACTGGTATTAATCTCATTAATGATCCATTACCATTACTATGATCATCATCTAATCCACACTTAAGTGCTTCTGTACCTTTTCTATATTGATCAATTGTATATCGTGTTGTACGTCCAACATCAAATGTTTCATTATGTGGCGTATATTTTGCCTCATATAACCATTCACTGAATTTATCCATCATATCTGTATAGTTAATTTCATCATTTTCTATTATACTATCAATTAATGCAAGTGTCATTGATGTATCATCAGACCATGTACCTGGTGGCTGGTTATAGGTTCCATATCCTATCATCTTAGATATAGGATTTTCTGCTATTTCACTACGTGATAGAAATTCATATGGAACACCTAGTGCATCACCTACTATTCCTCCTAGTATTGATCCATAAACTTGATTTTTATTAATTGGCATAAATATTCTCATCTCAACTTTTTTTTCATTATATTTAATTTATTTAATATATAATTGATTTCTAGTTTTTAATATAATAATATACTATTATTGTAGTAAAAATATTAATTTTAAAAATAACATAAATTTATAGTATACTAATAAAAACAATTTTTTTAATAGAGAAAAAAAATAATAATAAAATTTATAGGGGTTATAATACTTTGGATTTTGAAATAAAATATAAAGATGCAATGGGACGAATAGGAAAATTCACAACACCACATGGAACTGTTACAACACCAGCACTAATGCCTGTAGTACATCCTGGAAAACAAACACTAGATGTTAAAAAACTAGGTGCTGAAATTGTAATTACAAACTCATATATAATCTATAAAAATGAGGAACTTAAAGAAAAAGCATTAAAAGATGGAGTACACCCACTTATCGACTTTCCACATACAATAGAAACAGACTCAGGATCATTTCAACTATCAGTATATGGAGATATTGACATAACAAATGAGGAAGTAATTAAGTTTCAAGAAGCAATAAAAACAGACATTGGAACATCACTTGATATTCCAACAGCACCATATGTAAAACGATCAAAAGCAGAAGAAGATCTGGCAATTACAATAGAACGTGCAAAACAAGCAGCAGAAGTAAATGAAGAACTTATCTTAAATAGTGTAGTTCAAGGATCAACATTCCCAGATTTAAGATTAAAATGTGCTGAGGAAATATCAAAATTTGATGCAGATATTTATCCAATAGGTGCTGTTGTACCTCTTATGGAAATGTATAGATATGCAGATTTAGTTGATGTTGTAATGTATTCAATACGAGGATTACCAGAAGATAAACCACGCCACCTTATGGGTGCAGGACATCCAATGGTATTTGCACTAGCAGTTGCAATGGGATGTGACCTATTTGATAGTGCAGCATACATACTATATGCAAATAAAGATAGATTCATGATGCCAGATGGAACATTAAGACTTGAAGATCTTATTGAAATGCCATGTAGTTGTAGAGTATGTTGTGAATACACACCAGATGATTTACGTAAAATGCCACAAGATGAACGGGCAAAACTAATAGCAGAACATAATTTACACATAAGTTTTGCTGAAATTAGACGTATACGTCAAGCAATTGTAGATGGAGAACTAATGAAACTTGTTGAACTACGTTGTCGTGCACACCCATTCTTACTTGATGGATTAAGAAGACTTAAAGAATACCAAAAAGATATGATGAAACTTAATCCAAGTAGTAAAAAGAATGCATTCTTCTATACAGGTGAAGAAACACTAAATCGTCCTGAAGTTCTAAAACACCAAAAACAACTAGAAAACATACAACCAACAAGCAATAGTCTTGTTATACTACCACATACAAGAAAACCATACACTAAATATCTTAACAAAGAATACATAAAAAAATACACACCTGAAATAGTATCATATTATACTAACTCATGTAACTTAGACTTCTCTGATGCTGATGTTGTAGTAGCAGATATACCATTTGGAATAATACCTCTTGGTGTTGATGAATTCTATCCTCTAGCACAAAATGAATCACCAGCAATACATGATGAAGATGCAAAACAATTTATGAAAAAAGCAATATGTGATTATACAAATAAGTATGATAATATATTAATTCATAAAAAAATTGTAGATAAATATGACCTAGATTTAACTGATGAATATACTATTGTTGATGCTCCAATAACTCTACCTGATGCTAAAATATCAGACTTTGATCGTCTTAAAATGATAGCAGACTACCAGTTTGGTACAAATGCAGGTAATGTTCTTTTTGGTGATGATCCTGATAAAATTAAGATTGAAAAAAGTCGAAAAACAGGTAAAATACGACATGTCTTTGAAGATAAACAAAACATTGTAAATATGCGTGCAAATGATGGATTTTTAATCTTATCTGATCTTGGAGCAAAACGGTTACATGAAGCATTTGATGCACCACACATGCGTGTTGTAGTAGCAGAAGATGCAGAAGAATATGCACGTAAAGGAAAATCAGTATTTAATAAATTTGTATTAGATGTTGATGAACCAATCAGACATAATGATGAAGTACTAATAGTAAATGGTGATGATGAACTACTAGCATTTGGAAAATCATTACTTTCAAGCTATGAAATTAAGGATTTTAACTCCGGACAAGCAATAAAAACACGAAAATGGAAAAATCAATAAAAAAAAAGGGGAAAGGAGTGTATTAACTTATGGCAACAGAACTAAAAGTAAAACCAATAAAAAATGGAACTGTAATAGATCATATAAAACAAAATCGTGCATTAAACATATTAAGCATGCTAAATCTACCAGATTCTGAAACATCAATTATGGTTGCAATAAATGTGGAATCACCAGACATGCAACATAAAGATATAATTAAAATTGAAGGACGAGAATTATCACAAGAAGAAGTAGATAAACTCGTACTACTAGCACCTAAAGCAACACTTAACATAATACGAGACTATGAAATTGTAAGAAAATCACAACTACAATTAAATGATGAAATAACAGGTGTAGTAGAATGCAGTAACCCTAATTGTATAACAAATACAAATGAACCAATAGAAAACAAATTCAAAGTAGTAAGCAAAGAACCATTACTACTTAAATGTCACTTCTGTGAACGTGATATGGACTATGAAGATATAGAATCACAATTCTAAAACTTTAGTATGAAATTAATAACTACCAATTTTTTTAGGTGGTGTAACATCTATATGAAGATCTTAAATAAAAAAATACACATAACAACAAACAATAAAACACAAATGATAAACATAACAGGTGAAATACAACAGATAATAGACAACGAAAACATAAATGAAGGACTAATAAACATACAAACCAAACATACAACCACAGCAATCATAATAAACGAAGATGAAGAAGGACTAAAAGATGACTTCATCAAATTCATAAACGATATAATACCAGAAAGTGAATATAAACATGATCGTATCGATAATAATGCAAAAAGCCACCTTCAAAGTATGATACTAAATTCAAACCAAACCATACCCCTAATAAATGGAGAATTAAACCTTGGACGATGGCAGAGCATATTCTTCATAGAACTAGATGGATCTAGAATGAATCGTGTAGTTGAAATAACAATACTAACAAAAGATTAAATCTCTTAACCACCATTTTTTTTTATTAATTCCATTTTTTTTATAATATTTTATTTTAATATAAATTCAATCATCTTGACAACCTAACTTTTATACTATAAAATATTATAATTATATAATACTAAAAAAAGCAAAATTAAGGAAACTTTTAAATTAAAAATAAACCATGAAAAAGGAGGGAAAAAAACTTTATGTCAATGCAAATAACAGATCCTAAAGAACTACCAAATAACCCGGGCGTTTATATAATGCATGATAAAGATGATGAGATAATCTATGTGGGAAAAGCAAAGAATCTTAAAAAAAGAGTACAAAGCTACTTTAAAGATGAAGATAAACTAGATCATCCAAAAACTCGTGTATTAATGAGACATTTTAACTACCTTGAATACATAATAACAGACACAGAAAAAGAAGCATTAATTCTTGAAGCAAGTCTGATAAAAAAACACAGACCACAATATAATATACGTCTAAAAGATGGAAAACAATACCCATTTATTAAAATAACAAATGAAGAATATCCAAGAATCTTTCTAACACGAAACATAATAAATGATAATGCCTCATATTATGGACCATATCCTAATGCACATAAGGCACGAGAATTCATAGACTTCATCAACAAAAACTTCAAAATACGAACATGTAAAAGCATGAATGGACCATGCTTAAATTATCAGATAAAACAATGCAGTGCACCATGTATCAACAATATAACATATGATGAATATCAAAAAAACATAAAACATGTAAAACAATTACTAAGTGGAAAATATAAGACAATAATTAAAAACATGCAACAAGAAATGAAACGTGATGCTAAAAATATGAACTTTGAAAAAGCAGCAATACTACGAGATCAGATAGATACAATCAAAGTAACACTTGAAAAACAACACATACAGTTAACAGAAAATGTAGATGAAGATATAATAGCAATAGAACATAACAACCACGAAGCAAGTGTAACAATACTATCAGTACGTGGAGGAAAAACAAGCCGTAAAGATGATTTAACCTTACAACACATCGAAGATATGACAGATCAGGAGATAATAACAGAATTTATAAAACAATACTACATTACAGCACCAATACCTGATGTTATAATTGTTGAACAAAAAATACAAGATCAAGAAGTAATAAACGAATGGCTAAATCAAAAACATGAAAAACGTGTGAAAATACGAATAGCAGAAGATGAACACTACAATAAACTCATAAATATAGCTAAGAAAAATGCTAAAATAACACTTACAGAAAATACAAAAAAAGAAGATAATCCACTTGTTACACTCCAAGGATATCTTGGTCTTAAAAAACTACCTTATCATATTGAAGCATTTGATATATCTAACATATCAGGTGAATATGCAGTAGCATCCATGGTAGTATTTGAAGATGGAAAACCTAAAAAGAATATGTATCGTAAATTTAAGATGCAAACACCAGGACCTAATGATTTTGCAATGATGAAAGAAGTACTAACTAGACGTTATTCATATCTTTCTCCAAATACACCTAAAGGACAAAATTATATGAATGATCCTGATAATTCTTTCTATATAAAACCAGATCTTGTACTTATTGATGGTGGTAAAGGACAATTATCAATGGCAGTAGAAGTATTTAAAGAACTTAAAATAAAAGATGTTCCACTCATAGGACTTGCTAAGAAATTTGAGGAAATCTACATACCAGGACGTAGTAATCCAATTATACTTCCAAGACGTTCATCTGCTTTAAGATTACTTCAGTATGTACGTGATGAATCACATCGTTTTGCAATAACATTTCATCGTACACTACGTAAAAATGCATTTACAAAATCTGAACTTGATGAAATTCCTGGTGTTGGATTAAAACGAAAACAAGCTCTTATGCTTCATTTTAAAAATATTGATAATATAAAAAAAGCATCAGTTGATGAAATTGCAAGTGTTAAAAATATTCCAGAAAAAGTAGCACATACAATATATGAATATATGCATGAAAGTTAAGCATATAAAAGGTGGTGTAGAGTTTTAGAAATTTAATGATGAGAAGTATTTTCTCATCATTTTAAGTTTTTTTTCTTATTTTCAAGTATTTTTGCACTTTTCTTATTTCCATAAGGACAAATATATAGACACATTCCACATGCTACAGGATGTCCTTCATCACGACGTGACATTATATAATCTCCACATTTAACAGGATCATATGATAATTTTGGATCATCAAGATTTTTTATAGCATCACCTGGACATGCATTTACACATAATTGACAATCACCACACTGAGATTTCATCTCATTTTTCACATAATCTGCTAGAGGTGTATCTGTTAGTATTGTTACCCATGTAAGGCGTGGCCCAAATTCACATGTTGTAAGTAGATTGTTTTTTCCAATCCACCCAACACCTGCTATATGTGCACTTGCCTTGTTACTAAATGGTATTTTAAGATTTAACTCATCAGTATCTCCTGCTACATCTAGTATTATTGCATTATGGTTTTGTTGTTTTATTTTATCTGCTATTTTTATTGCTATTTTTTTAGCTCTTTGGTGTGAATTATAGTATTCATCCAGATATTCTTTTGCTATTTCATCATCCTGATAACTTAGTGGTATTTTTTCGATGATATCTTCATTCATTTTATGTCCTATTACTATTGCATATTGGTATTTGCAGATGTCATCTCCATATGTTTTTATTAGCTCATCACGATCATGGTATAAGTCTGCTACTCCACATACATCTGAGAGTTGTTGTACATATTCCATTATGTTCATCTATTATGCCTTCTCTTTTTAAGTTATTATTTTATTTTTATACAATACTTTTTTTTTATTTAAATATTAAAAAAAAAGAATAAAAGAATTGTTGGGAGTTTAGATGTGTAATTTTTTTAACTTTTTCATATAATCCTTTTTTTTATTATTCATCTTTTGGTGTGAATCCTATTATAACAGAACTTAGTGATTCATCATGTGAAAGATCAAAACAATCACGGATAAAATGATCTGTTTCTGTTGATGGTATTCCTACTGTGACAGATTTTACAGTACTGTCTATATCTTTGTCTGTTACAAAGTCACTTCCTGCTGATTCCATGTAGAAGAATTGTTTTTCTCCTGCTACTGATGCATCTTGGTATGTTACAAAGTTATCTGATAAGAAGTATACTGTTGGATCATTTCGTAGATCTTCTAGTTCCTCATCATCATATATCATTTCACCTATTATTTTTCCTGATTCTGTTCTTAGTGTGAATGCTGCAGGATCTGATGTGTATGATTCTTTGTTCATCTCTTCGACTGATTTTTCTTCATGTTTTCTTATTATAAGTAATGCTTCTTGTTCATCTAGTGCTTCTTTTAGTCCTTCATTTATGAATGGTACTATTTCATCAAGTCTTTTCATTTCATATAATAAGAGATTTTTTTTCATTTCATCATCAATTATTTCACTTAGAATTACATTATCTTCATCTTGCATGATTTTTTGTATTTCATATTTTTCTGTCATTAGAAAATCACTTACCTATCATTAGTTAAAGTTATTATATTTGTTATATGGCTTTTTAGTTGTAATATAATTTTTGGATATAATTTATTTTATGTAGTATATCCTACTATGAGTGTTCCTATGTTTTTATCTTCTCCCATGTTGTAGTACTCTTTGATGTATTGGTCTGTTTCTATTGATGGTACTGCTACTTTAAAGCTTTTTGTTATTTTTGATAGGTTTTCATGTGTTATGAAGGTACTTTTTTCAGCTTCAACTAAAAAGTATTGTTTTTCACCTTGTGTTGTGTTATCTTGATATGTTACAAAGTTATCTGACATAAAATAGGCATTAGGATCATTGTGAAGTTCTTCTAGTTCTTCTTCATCATATACCATTTCACCTATTATTTTTCCTGTATCTGTTCTTAGTGTGAATGTGTAGTCATAGGTTTTATCTTTGGATTGTATCATGTCTTGTTGTGTTTCATATGTGTTTTTTCGTATTACTACGAGTATTTCATCTTCATTGAATGTATCTAGTATTCCTTTATTTATAAATGGTACAAGTTCATCTACTCTTTTCATTTCAGATAGTAGAACTTCTTTTTTCATTAAATCATCCATTGGATCGACTATTATTACATCATCTTCATTTTGTATGATTTTTATTATTTGATCATCCATTTTAGTTGTCCTCCTTTTTATATAGTTGTTGAGATTAATAATTATATTGTAAAATTAACTGATATTAAGTTTATATTAATAAAGTATGGAAATTAAAAATAGAATATAGCTAAATTTAAAGATTAGTTTAATAATAAATTTTAAAAAAAACTAACTAATTTAATTTATTTAAAAATAAATAACATAATAGGAGTCAATAGATATTTATGAAAACAGTATGTGTAATAGCAAGTCCAAGAAAAAAGGGAAATTGTAAACAAATTACAGATATGATAATAAATAAAATAAATCAAGATCATGAAAATACAACAGAAATACATTTCATAGATGATATGAATATTAAACCATGCCAGGCTTGTATGGGATGTCGTAACCCAGAAAATCCACAACCATGTATTATAGATGATGATTTTAGGAAAATTATGGATCAATTTACAAATGAGGATGCAGATTTACTCATTTTTGCTGCACCTAATTATTTTGGTGAAATTAATGCACAAGGTCATATTTTTATGGATAGATTCTATTCAATGACTCAAAAAACATCAAATTATCTTAAAAATCATCCAAAATGTATTATTGTTTTCACATATGGAGCATCTGATGGATATTATGATGAATATATTAATTCACGTTCACGTCTTTTTGAATCAATAGGATTTGATGTATGTGGTGTAATTTCAGCTGGTCGTGGAAAACCTACATCAAGTATTGATGAAAATCTTATACTTAAAATTGAGGATGTTGTTAATAAAATTTAGAATTTCTTTTCTAAATTCTTTTTTTTTAATTTTAAATTATTTTTTTCACGTTTTTAACTATTTTTTATAATACTATTTTTTATTTTATTTTTTAGATTTTTTTTAAAAATCTATTTTTCTTAATTTTTAATTTTACTTTTTTTTTTACTTTTTTTTGAATTTTTTAAAATTTCTAAAATTAATTAAAAGCGTTCTTTGGAAGATTAATTTGATTTAATGTCTTTTAATTATGAATTTAGGTTTAACTAAATTCATAACATTAATTATGATTTACTAATATAACACATAAATATAAAGAATCCCACTAAAAAAAAATTAACACTACACAGATTCTTTATGCTTACACAAAATATTATTTTTTTAATAAAAAAAATGTCTTAAAAAAAAATAATATCAAAAAAAAAGATAAACCAATCCTCAAAAAAAAACAACTTATTTTTTGAGTGCAAGTTTATTTTTCCTATAATATTAAAAAACGTGATTTATTTTGATGAAAAAAACAAATTATAAGTTTTTATTAACAGCACTTGTAATAATGTCAATATTTATCACCCTAAGCACAATAAGTGCAACAGATAATGTATCATCTGATAATGCACAACTAACAACATCAGATGACATAACACAACTACAATCTGAACAAATAAATACTGATATTAAAAAAACAAACACTGAAAATAAAGACATACAAAAAGAAATTTCAACTAAAAAAAATAATAAAATAAACAATACAAACAATCAAAAAACCACAAAAAAAGACACATATTCAGTAAATAACTACCAAGAACTATATAATAAAGTAGAAGACATAAAATCAAATTCACAAAATACAGAAGAAACAATCACCCTAAATAAAGGAACTTATACAATAACAAACCCAATAAACTGGGGAAACACAACACAAACCACTAAAAAACTCACAATAAAAGGAAATGGACAAGTAATTGATGGTAAAGGAGTTAAAAACTTCATAAGTGTTAAAAATGATTACATATTAAATCTTGAAAATATCATCATACAAAATACTAATGCATCAAATGGATCAGCAGTATCTACAAACAATGCAACAGTAAACATACAAAACTCACAATTTAACAATAACAACGCAAGTATGGGTGGAGCAATACACAACTACAACCGTAGTAGTATTACAATCACAAATACAACATTCAACAATAACAATGCAAAAAGTGGAGGAGCAATATACAACCGCTTTGCAAACTTAACAGTTACAAATGTAACAGCAACCCAAAACAATGCAACATGGGGAGGATTTGTATACAATGCATATAATGGTGATGTAAGACTTATAAACTCACAATTTAACAAAAATAACGCAAGTATTGGTGGAGTAAGTTACACAGCACTTACAAGCAGAACAAAAGTATCAAATTCAAACTTTACAGAAAACACAGCTAATAGTTATGCAGGTGCAATCTATGTACAAAACTCAAATGCAACAGTTGAAAATTCAAATTTCAACAAAGGAACATCAAAATATGGTGGAAGTTTATACATGGATGGAGGAATAGTAACAATTACAAACTCCAACTTCACAGAAGATCAAGCTAAAGCTGGAAGTGGAGGATCACTATATGCTACAGGATCTAATGTAAAACTCACAGTTTCAAACTCCAACTTCAAAGACTGTACATCAGATATGGGTGGAGCAATCTATACTAATACAAATGGATTAGTTGTAGAAAATTCAAACTTCAAAAACTGTATAGATAACAAATACAACACAACAATATACACATTCCAAGGTTTAACACTTAAAAATTCAACAATCATTGCAGATATAGCAACTGTAAATGCTGGAGAACAAGTTACAATTACAGCACCAGTAAATGATAGAACACTAAGTGAAAATGAACTCATAACATTCAATGTTGAAGGTAAAGATTATACAACAACCAAAACAGGAATAGCTATAATATATAACACAACCTTTACTAAAGGTGGAAACCAAGTTGTAACAGTTTCATTCCCATCACAACCTGGAAATACAATGACACTTAACTACAATGTCATTAAAACAGGAGAATTTAATGTAACAGGATATGAAGAATTATACAACAAAGTTGAAGAAATTAAAGCAAACAATGAATACACAGAAGTAACAATAAACCTTAAATCAGGCGACTACTCAATAACAAACCCAATAAACTGGGGAAACACAACACATACAACAAAAACAATAACAATAAAAGGAAATAATCAAGTAATTGATGGTAAAAAAGTTAAAAACTTCATAAGTGTTAAAAATGATTACACATTAAACCTTGAAAATATCATTATACAAAATACTAATGCATCAAATGGATCAGCAGTATCTACAAACAATGCAACAGTAAACATACAAAACTCACAATTTAACAACAATAACGCAAGTATGGGTGGAGCAATACACAACTACAACCGTAGTACTATCACAATTACAAACACAACATTCAACAATAACAATGCAAAAAGTGGAGGAGCAATATACAACCGCTTTGCAAATCTAACAGTTACAAATGTAACAGCAACCAAAAACAATGCAACATGGGGAGGATTTGTATATAACGCATATAATGGTGATGTAAGACTCATAGATTCACAATTTAAAAATAACAATGCAAGTATTGGTGGAGTAAGTTACACAACACTTACAAGCAGAACAAAAGTATCAAACTCTAATTTCACAGAAAACACAGCTGATAGTTATGCAGGTGCAATCTATGTACAAAACTCAAATGCAACAGTTGAAAACTCAAATTTCAATAAAGGAACATCAAAATATGGTGGAAGTTTATACATGGATGGAGGAGTAGTAACAATTACAAACTCTAACTTCACAGAAGATCAAGCTAAAGCTGGAAGTGGAGGATCACTTTATGCTACAGGATTTAATGTAAAACTCACAGTTTCAAATTCCAACTTTAAAGACTGTACATCAGATATGGGTGGAGCAATTTATACTAATACAAATGGATTAGTTGTAGAAAACTCATACTTCGAAAACTGTATAGATAACAGATATAATACAACAATATACACATTTAAAGGTTTAACACTTAAAAATTCAACAATCATTGCTGATGTAAAAACTGTAAATGCTGGAGAACAAATTACAATTACAGCACCAGTAAATGATAGAACATTAAGTGAAGATGAACTTGTAACATTCAATGTTGAAGGTAAAGATTATACAACCACTAAAACAGGAATAGCTATAATATATAATACAACTTTCACTAAAGGTGGAAATCAAGTTATAACAGTTTCATTCCCATCACAACCTGGAAATATAATGAAACTTAACTATTATGTCATTAAAACAGGAGAGTTTAATGTAACAGGATATGAAGAATTATACAACAAAGTTGAAGAAATTAAAGCAAACAATGAATACACAGAAGTAACAATAAAATTAAACCCAGGTAACTACTCAATAACAAACCCAATAAACTGGGGAAACACAACACATACCACTAAAAAACTTACAATAAAAGGTAATGGACAAGTTATTGATGGTAATAATACTAAAAACTTCATAAGCATAACAAATGGATACACTTTAAATATTGAAAATATAACTGCACAAAACTGTTATGGTTTAAATGGATCTGTAATAAATAACATTAATTCAACAGTAACCATACAAGATTCAATATTTAATAATAACACAGCTAAAAACTATGGTGGAGTAATTTACAATGGTCATGCAAATACAACAGTAATTGATTCTAAAGCTTCAAAAAACAATGCTACAAATGGAGGATTTGTATACAACAACCATAATGGAAATGTTACAATTATAACATCAACATTTAACAATAACAATGCATCATTAGGTGGAGTAACATTTGATAACTCATTATCAACAACAACAATTATGAACTCTAACTTCACAAACAACAATGCAACATACAGTGGTGGGGTAAACTATGTATCTAATGCATCATGTGTAATTAAAAACTCAAACTACAACAACAATACAGCAAAAAATGGTGGAGCAATATTCAATACAAATAAAGGTAGTATAGATATTACAAAATCAAACTTCACAGATAACCATGCAAACATGGGAGCATTCATATACACAAACAATGCACCATTAAGCATAAAAGATTCAATACTACTAAACAATGTAGATGATAAAAATAACTACACAATGTACTTATTTAACAATATCACCATGAAAAATACTACTATCATAAATGACATGGGAGAAGTATCAAAAACAACCATAGTAACTATTAATTCACCTGTATATCTAAGATCACTAGGTGACTATGATAAAGCAGTATTTACTGTTAATGGTAAAACCTACACAGTATACAAACAAGGTGGAGTAAGAAGTATTATACAATTAAATACAACATTTAATACATTTGGTGATAATATTGTAGCTATAGCTTATGATGTACTACCTGGTAACACAATACAATTAGTATATCATATAAAAGATGTAGTTGAAAATATAACAGTTGATGACATAAATATTAGTTCACTTAAAAATGGTACTATTACAGCAATTGTAACTGATGTAAATGGTCATTCTATTAAAGGAGAACTTCCTGCAACAATAACTATAAACAACAAAACATATGATACTATAATTAAAAATGGTCTTCTTAATGCAAATATTCCAACAGACACATTAAAAGCTGGAGAATAT
The DNA here is from genome assembly GCF_003149675.1 of Methanosphaera cuniculi. Taxonomy (NCBI): domain Archaea; kingdom Methanobacteriati; phylum Methanobacteriota; class Methanobacteria; order Methanobacteriales; family Methanobacteriaceae; genus Methanosphaera; species Methanosphaera cuniculi. Next base: position 111,442 of record NZ_LWMS01000010.1, read on the forward strand.
GATGTTATAATTGATATACCAGAAACTGAAAATAGTACTCATGCACAAGTTACACATTCATTAAGTATAATAAAACGTGCAACACAAAACATGACACTTGATGATGTTACAATTAAAACAATGAATAATCATACCATTACAATCACATTAAATGATGTGGATGGTAATATGGTACAATCAAACTTACCTGTTGCTGTAAAAATTAATGGTGTAACACAAAAACATATAACAACAAATGGTAACTTACTTAATATAACATTAGATACTGATGATTTTAGAGCTGGAGTATATAATATAAGTATAAAATTAGGTGAAAATGGATACTACACAGGATCTGAATTAGTACAAAAACTAACAATTGAAAAACGTACACCTACTATAAGTATAAAAACAAACACACCAAAAACACAAGATACATTAGAAGCAGAAATCAGAATAACAGAAGATAACACATTAGTAGATGGAGGATTTGTAATCTTTAAAATTAATGGTGTAACACTTAAAGATGAAACTGGAAATACAGTACGTGCAAATGTAGAAAATGGATTTGCATATCTTAACTACAAACTTCCAAGTAATATTGGATCAGGAAATTACACAATTAGCGTAGTTTACAATAGTCCGTTCCATGAAACTATAAGAACTACAGAAAACTTAACAATAGAAAAACAAATAGTTGAAAATAAAACATTAGAAACAATCTTAACACAAAAAGGTGAAAATACAACAATAAGTCTTAACATAGCTGATATAACTGGAAAACAATTAGTTGGAAATACCAAAATAGCTGTAAAACTCAATGGTAAAACACAGATATCACAAACTATTAGTAATGGTAAACTTGATATTTCAATACCAACAGATACTTTCTCAAATAAAAATTACACCTTAACAATAATATTAGGTGCTAATGCATTATATGATAAAGCAGTATATAATGGTATGATAACAATAGTAAATCCAAGGGAAATGCCAGCTTATATTGAAAATGAAAATTTAACAGTTTTAGAATAAAGGAATTTTTTTAATTCTTTATTCTCCCTCTTAAACTCCCTACTTTTAAACTTCTATATTTTAAATTTAACTTAAAAACTTTTTATTTTTAAAAAAAGAAATTTAATTAATATTTTATAAATTATATCAAAAAAAAGGATAAAATGATTTATAGATGATATTTCTATTTTTTTATTATACTAAGAATCATCCATAATTTTAGGGGTGGTTAAAAAAAAGAATTTTATCTATTTTTTTAATTTTATATATTCTCTCATTTTATGAATTATATTTTTTTTAATCTAGACTATAATCATATTTTTCTTCTAGATGTACTTTTTTAATATCATAAATTCCACTATCACATTTAAATATTCTCTCAGCTTCATCAATAACAACACGTCTATCATACATAGGACCATCAAGTACTAATGTTTCAGCTTCTCCTCCTTCAAATGCTACGTGTATTCCATATTTTTCATTTAGTTTTATTAGTTCATCTAAGGATTCTTTGGTTATTTTTCGTCCTAGCCATTTTTCATCTAGTCCATATGCTGATACTCCTGTTAGTATTACATCAAATCCTAGGTCAATTATTTCATTCATATATTCTACAGGGTCTCTATGCCATAGTGGTGATATACATTCAAGATCTAATCTGTCACATATTGCTTCGATTCTTGATCTTTGATATTCTGATTCTATTGCTCCTGTATATACACATTCAATACCTTTATCTTTAAGTCTTATTAAACTTCCTTCAAGATCATCTAGTTCTTCTTCTTTTATTCCATCTGTTGCTATTTCTATTACCGGTAGTTCCATTGCTGCAGCAGTATAGTCTACCATGTCTATTGCTGGTACATGAAACATGTAGGATTGATCATTTCGTGATACCATTGTTAGTAGTGCATATATTTCATCATTATTTTTTTGTGCATGATATATTGCCATTGTACTATCTTTTCCACCAGAATATAGTATTACTGCTTTCATCTTATATAAATCCCCTTTTATTTGATAAATTATCTTTTTTTAGATAATTTTACTTATATGTTATTTTTATAATATTATATTTTATTTTTCTAAAGTATATAATCATAGAATAAAAAGGAGAAAAAAAAGATATATTTTTAAATTTTATATGTAGTATCATATTTTTTTTATATACTAAAATAAATAGAATAATTCTTCTTATTAAAAAAAAATAAAGTTAAGTTTTTTGTCTTAAAAAAGTTATATTTGGGTGTTTAATATTTTTTTATAGTAAAATAAAAAAAAAAGAAATGATAAAAAAAAGATTTTTTTTAAGAAAGTGGATTTTTCTATAATAGAAAAATATTAATCTCGTTTTTTTGGTCTAATTTTTGGTGCTCTTCTTTGTTGTGGTTGTGATTGTTTTTCCTCTTTCTTATCTTGTTTTTTATCTGACCTGAAACGTGAAAGTCTTCCTTTTTTAGGTTCTTCATCGTTTTGTGATGATTTTTTAGTTAAATTATCATCTTTTGTTAGTTGTTTGAAGTTCCTATTTGATCCTATATTTTGCTTACTACTATTTTCAAATGATTCATCATTAAATATGTCAATTGAGTCATGTTTTGGTGTTTTCTTAGTTTTACTACGTGTTTTTGGCATTGAACGTTGTGTTTTTGGCACTGTTTTTCTTTTAATTTGATCTTTTGTAGATTCTTTTTTCTCTTTTTTTCTTCGTTTTCTAAATGAGAATATTGAATCTATAAAGAATCCTGCAAGTGCTACAATTACACCTAGTACTGCTGATATGATTACAATGTCTGTCTGGTTTGGTGTGTATTTGTTTACTATGTTTACTTGGTCTTCTGTTGGTCCTGATACACTATGAATTATTGCTCCACTATCTTGTATTGCATTCATAATTTTTGTCACATTATTTGCTGATACTGTTGCATTTGCATCCATTGCTGTATAACGTAAATGTACATATGTTACAGATCCAAATACATCATAGATTCCTGTTAGTACTTCTTGAGGATCTCCATTTTCTTTAATTTTTATAAAGTATGAGTTATTTCCTTGATCTTCTATATCTTCAATACTGCTACTACTTGCTTTTATTTTACTAAAGAATGATTCTTGTTGAACTGGCGATTCAAATGGTTCATCAGTTCTTATTTCAATTCCTTGATATGTTACCTTTTGAACTCCAGATATTGATGATATGTTTTCGATAAGTTGTGTTACATTTCGATTTGTTGATAATCCCATACTAATTTCATCTGTACCTTCAATATTTTCCTCTATTATTGTACGGCTAAAATCTGGTATATCTTCAACTATTGGAGATAGTAGAAATGCTCCTCCTACCGCTCCGACTATTAATCCTAAAAGTAGGATTGATATCAGATTTTTTTTACCTAGATATGGTGTTAAAAGAGCTGTTGAAAATACAAATATCATAGCAATAATGAATAATATCAACATAATTATTATAGTTAATGCATCCATATGTTAATCCACTCTTAAAAAAATATAAATTTAACTAAATATAGAGAAAATAGCCCTTAATCTAATAGTCTTATTAGTTTTTTCATGGCTGATTTTTTTCTCTCTATTTTTTTCCATATTTATTTTATTTGTTTAAAAAAATGTGTTTTATAATTATTAATTATTTTTATCAAATATCATATTAGTATTTTATTATAACATGAAAATTTTTTTTTATCATAAAAATAATAAATTTATGAAAATTATATTAATAGTAGAAAATTATAGTATATATTATAAGATATAAAACGATTTTTTACAATAGACTATAAAAAGAATGAAATTACTAAATCATTTTATAAATAAAATTTAAAAACAATCAAATAAAAAAAAAACTTTTATTTAAAAAATATAAAACAGAGGTTATTAACAATGATGGTAGATTTACTACGTAAATTATCAGAAGCATGCGGAATCTCAGGATACGAAGATGAAGTACGAGATATAATCAAAGAAGAACTAGATGGAAATGTAGATTCAATAGAAACCGATATAATGGGAAACCTCATATCAACCCATGAAGGAAAAGAAGGAAAACCAAGCGTAATGCTAGCATCACACATGGATGAAATTGGACTCATGGTAAGCTACATAGACGATGATGGATTCCTAAGATTTGTAAAAATCGGTGGAATAAACGATCAAATGCTACTAAATCAAGAAGTATATGTACAAACACCAGATGGTGAAATACCAGGTATCATTGGATCCAAACCACCACACATTACAAGTGCAGCAGAAGCTAAAAAAATCATATCATACAAAGATATGTTCATAGACATCGGAGCTAACAGCAAAGAACAAGCAGAAGAACTAGTATCAATAGGAGATCCAATAGTATTCCACACAGACTTTGAAGAATGTCTAAATGACCTTGTAATGGGAAAAGCACTAGATAACCGTGTAGGTTGTGCTGTAATGGTAGAAGTAATGAAACAAACAGACTGTGATGCTACAGTATATGGTGTGGGAACTGTACAAGAAGAAGTAGGACTTAAAGGAGCAAAAACTTCAGCATTCAAATTAAACCCAGATATGGCAATAGCATTAGATGTAACAATTGCAGGAGACCATCCTGGTGTTAAACCTGAAGATGCACCAGTAAAAGCAGGAGATGGACCTGTAATATCATTTGCTGATGCAAGTGGACGAGGACTACTAACACATCCAATGATGAAAAAATTACTCGTAGAAGCAGCAGAAGCAGCAGGTGTTGACTACCAAATAGAAGTAGGTGATGGTGGAACAACTGATGCTACAGCAATACATCTTACACGTGAAGGAATAGCAACAGCAACACTCTCAAGTGGATCAAGATACATCCACACACCAATAAGTGTTGTAAGTATGAAAGATGTGGAAGATACAGTAAAACTCATACTTGAATTCTTAAAAAGATTATAAAAAATATAATCAAATCCCCACCAAATCCCCTTTTTTATTCTTTTTTAAAAAATCAACATCAACTAAACTTATTTTAACTTAATTTCAAATGTTTAATTTTAATATAATTATATAAAACATACTTATTTTAAAATCTAAATTATTATATAAAAATTATTATATAATAAACATGAACATATAATATATTATGAAATCTAAAATTATGGATTTATTCATAACTAGTGGAAAAGTTATTACATCAGCTGATGAACTATTCTATCTTAAAAATCAAGAGTCAGACAACATGGGAGTAATAATAAGTATTATATTCCCAGCACTTCTAGGAATAATAATAGGACTTTTAACATTTAATCCTGTTATTGCCATTGGAGCTATAGTATCACTTATTGTAATAACACTATTTTCAAACTTCATAAATACCATTTTCATATACATATTTACACATCTTCTAAAAGCAGAAGGTGGATTCTTTAAGACATTTAATATGATATCATATGCAAGTGCACTTGACATATTCATAATAGTAGCATTTGCACTAGCACAATTTAGAGTAGTCTTTTTATTATTTGTAATACTTGTTGGAATATGGAAAGCAATAATACAAATAGCAGCAGTAAATACAGTATATGATATAGGATATGTAAGATCATTCCTATGTTATAGTGGATTTTTAGCAATAATTGCAATAATAATTTTGGGGTTGATCTAGTATGGATAATAGTAAAAAAGTAGGAATTATTATAATCATAGCTATAATCTTATCAATATGCATAAGTGCATATGTAGGATACATAAACAATGAAACTATGGATAATACAACACAAAAATTAAATAAAGACACACTAAATTTAGATGATAACTTCACACCTGAAGTTATAAACATCAACATAAATCAAACTGGAACATACCTAATAAACTTCACAGACTCAGAAGACATAGCAACAATAACATCACAAAAAACTGATAAAGCTCAATCACTTAATATAACAAATACACAAGATGGTCAAAATCTTAACATAGACATAAATTCAGATACTGATGATAATGTTATACTACTAAGTAACAAGTACAAATATAATATAAACTGTAAATCAGTAGTAGGAGGATATGCAGTAGATCTACCAACAAATGCACATGTTGAAAACCTTACAACTATAGTTGGACTAGGTGGAGTTGCAATTAATCTTAATGGTGGAGTAATAAATAATATACAAAACCAGATAACAATTGGTGGATTAGCTATAGAAGGAAATGCTACAGGACTTGTTAATGCTAATTCAACAATTGCTGTTGGAGGACTTCAAATAGATGTTAATAATCCATTAAATATTCATTCTGATGTACTATTTGGTGGAAGTCAACTTAATAAAACAGAAACTAACAATACAACAGTTGACTTTGTAGATTCAAACTATAATAGTGCTGAAAATCGTATGAATGTAAATAGTAATATTCAAATTGGTGGAATTTCAGCATAAAAAAAATATAACACCATATAACCTCCCCTTATATTCTTTTTTATAATTAAATGACTTTTTTTTAAGCATATCTACATTTTTTATATATATATTCTTTAAGTTTTTATGAAAAAAATATTATCTACTTTTATATACTTTTAAAACTAAAAGTTAATAATATATTAGATATTCAATTTTTTGGATAAAGTATTTAAGATAACTTTAATTCTTTATTTTAAAGTTGATTATCATATAAAAACTATAAAAAAAACAAATTGAAGATAAGAGGAGAGATCGATATCGTGGATATAATTAATTATATTACACGCCAGTCTCATAAGCCTCTGATTGTAATTCCAGTAATACTAATGGTATTATCACTACTATATCTTGGAGTTTTCGGATTAAATGAAGGGATAGATCTTAAGGGTGGTACCATGGTAACATTGGATGTTAATCCTTCTACAACATCAAATCAAATAACTGATAATATAGAAAAAACACTCGGAGTATCTGATGTTAAAACCTCAATTGATGGATCAACAGCAACTGTTGAAATACCAGTTGATATTAACCAGGTAACCTTTGAGCAGAAGTTTTCAAATCAGTATAACATTTTAAGTTTTAAAAGTGTAGGAGCACTTCTAACGGATGCTTCTATTACACAGATTATTTATGCATTAGTATTTGCATTTGTATTTATGGCAGCTACAGTATTCTTTGTATTTAGAGATATTGTACCATCAGCTGCTATTATACTATCTGCTATTTGTAACCTATCTATTGCAGTAGGAGGTATGTCATTATTTGGTATACCATTATCTGTTGCTAGTGTAGGTGCACTTTTAATGCTTATAGGGTATGGAGTAGATACAGATATTCTTCTAACAACACGACTTCTTAAAAGAAAAGAAGGATCACTTGATGATCGTGCAGAAAATGCATGTAGAACAGGTCTTACAATGACAATAACAGCTCTATCTGCTATGGTTGTATTATTCCTTGTTGTTATAATATTTATACCAGCAGCATCTGTACTTGAAGAAATATCTGCAGTATTAATCATGGGATTACTCTCAGATTTACTATCCACATGGCTTATGAACTTAGGTATACTAAAATGGCACGCAGAAAGAGGTGGTAAACATTAATCAAGCCACTAAACAATTTCTAAAAAAACCTAGAACCATACTAATGGCAGTATTACTTATTATAAGTATTGTTTCTGTCGGAGTATTTGGTCTTCAGGAAGGACTTGACCTTGCTGGTGGATCAATGATACAATTACACCTTGATGAACCAGTAGATCAAGATACAATGTCAACCGTTACATCAGTACTTGATAAAAGGCTTAATGCTTTTGGTATTAGTGATGTAAAAGTAAGACAAAGTGGAGATCAAGATGTTATCGTTGAAATAGCCGGGGTTAAGCCCGAGCAGGTGCAAAATATTATAAGTACGCCAGGTAAATTTGAAGCAAAAATAAATGGAGAAACAGCACTTACAGGTTCTGATATTCAAACTGTATCAGCAGCAGAAGTAACAGGTAACCGTTGGTCTGTACCATTTAGTGTAAATACAGCAGCAGCAAATAAATTTGCACAAGTAGCACAAGGACAAGCTGGTGCAACAGTAGATATGTACCTTGATGATAAACTTATATCATCACCACAACTTGATGCTGGACTTGCAAATGGAGTAGGATCAACAGATATAGAAGTATCTGGAGGAGAACAATCCAAACAAGCAGCAGAAGAAAAAGCTACTGAAATTCACACAGTACTTGAATCAGGTGCACTTCCTGTAAAACTACATATTTCAGGAGTAAACAGTGTATCAGCAGAATTAGGTGCTGAATTTGAATCAGGAGTTCTTATTGCTGGTTTCCTCGCACTTCTTGCTATTGTAGCTGTAATTGCTATCAAATATAAATCTCCATCTCTTGTAATACCAATTATCGTAACAAGCGTATCAGAAGTTATACTTATACTTGGATTTGCATCACTTACACATTGGAACTTGGATCTTGCAGCAATTGCAGGTATTATTGCGGCGATTGGTACAGGAGTAGACGACCAAATTGTTATGACAGATGAGGTTCTTGCACGTCGTGATAGAAGTGATCGTAAAAATATTGTTAAATCAAGAATTAAACGAGCATTCTTTATTGTGTATGCATCTGCAGGAACACTTATAGCAGCTATGCTTCCACTTGCATATATTGGATTTTCAAGAGGTGCAACTGGAATTGGTATGCTCACAGGTTTTGCTGTAACAACAGTAGTTGGAGCTCTTGCAGGTATCTTTATTACAAGACCAGTATTTGCTGATTATATGGAAACATTCCTTATTAAATCACCAAAACAGACACTTAGTGCTTCTGGTACTGGAAATGTTAAAGATCAAGAACCTAAAAAGAACAAGAAAAAAGGACGTAAAACATTACAAAGAGAAGCAGAAGAAGCTAAAAAGAAAAGATTCTAAAAAGATAACTTTTTTTTAGTAATATTTTTTAACTTCTTAATTTTTTATTTTTTTTTAACCACCATTATCTTTATTTTAAAATAAAATTTTAACCATTCACATATATTTCTTTAAATATAATTCAACACTCTTTTTATTTGAAATTTTAATTTTCCATAAAAAAAAAACAATTTTTTTTAGTTATTCTCTAAAATTCTAAATATGAGAAATTAACATATATCTATATTATATGTTAAATAAAGATCATCCAAGATATAAATCATTACTTTATCGTGAAAAAATAGTAAAAGCACATGATGCTGGCATTCTTGCAGATTCAGGTATGATAGCACATGGACGAGGCGAAACATTTGATTATCTAATAGGTGAAAAAACAACACCTAATGCTAAAAATACAATAGATATAGCAGCATGTTATTTTCTAGTAGCTGAAAATCCTGTAATATCAGTAAATGGAAATACAACAGCATTAGTAGCTGATGAAATTGCAGAACTTTCAAAACTTCTTAATATACCTATTGAAATAAATTTATATTATCGTACAGATGAACGTGTCTTGAATATATCACGTGTATATGAAGATCTTGGTATTACAAATCTTCTTGGTACAAATGATGATGAATTTATTGATACACCAGATTTAAATGGTCCAAGATCACCTGTTAGTATTGATGGAATAAACAAAGCTGATCTTATATTCATACCATTAGAAGATGGAGATAGAGCAGAAAAACTCACAATTAACAACAATAAAAATACCATATGTGTTGATTTAAATCCACTTTCACGTACTGCTCAAACATCTACTGTATCAATTGTAGATAATATTGTACGTGTAATACCAGAACTTATTGATTCAATAAAAAAACATCAAAACATGTCTAAAGATGAGTTAAATGATAAGATTAAATCATTTAGTAATGAGGAGAATCTTTCAAATTCTATAAATGATATCATTAAAAGATTTAAGTAAAAAAAAGATTAAAAGTAATTAATATCAAAACATAGAAAAAACTTTATCTTACTTTTTCTATGTTTAAAAAAAAAATCAAATAAGTATCCTTTAAAAAAATTCTCACAATCCACCTTTTTATAAGGATGGAAAAAAAAATAATATAGTATTAATTGGAGTGTTAAATTAATTGAAAGTATATGGAGTAACAGGTCTGCCAGGTTCAGGAAAGAGTATAATATCACGAATTGCCAAAAAAGAAAATATTCATACAATAAGTATGGGTGATGTAATACGAAAGGAAGCTGAATTAAATAATTGTTCAACAGCACAAGCGGCTGTGAATCTTAGAAAAAAATATGGAAATAATGTTGTAGCAGACAGGTGTGTTAAACATATACAAAACCATGCAAAAAATCATAGGTTTAAAAAGAAAACACAAGTAAAAAAGATCCATAATAAAAATAAAAACAAAGCTCCCAGAAAATACAAAAAAATAGAACAAGACGTATACATCATCGAAGGAATAAGAAGTCCATATGAAGTAAAATACTTCAAAAAATTCTTCAAAAACTTCAAAGTAATAGCAATACACTCAAATCCAGAATCACGATTTAACAGACTAAAAAGAAGAAAAAGAAGCGATGATTCAACAGATTTCAAAAAATTCCAAGAAAGAGATAGACGAGAACTAAAATTTGGAATAGGAAATGTAATATCCTTAGCAGATTACATGCTAATAAATGAAGGACCAATACAAATATTTAAAAATAACGTACGAGCACTGATCACAAATGAAATCAAGCCTAAAAAACATAAAAGTAGAAATAAAAACAAAATTAAACAAAACAGAAAGTTTAAAAAAGGTAGAAAACAGTATCAAAAATATGATCCCAGAAAGCATCATTCTAAGACAAACAGAAGATGACTACCTAATAGCAGAAGGAGACATAGAACTTCTTGAAACAATACGTGATATAATCAAAATTACAAACTCACAAAAACTTGCAAAAAACATAATGAACACAACAAAAACTGATGAAACTGTAAGTTTTTACATAAATAAACAAGCAGCATACAACCATAAGTTCAACATACTTGATGAATCACTCTCAGCACTAGGTGACATTGAAGTTATAGCAAAAACACATAATAATCCAGATGATATAATTGAATGGTTAACAACAGATGATGATTAACTTATTTAATTATCATAACCACCTAATTCTTTTTAAAATAATACTAAATCATTAAAACTTTTAATTATTATAAATACTACTTTTAATAGATAATAAAACTAGTAAAAAAAAGATATTAAAAAAAAACTAGTAAAAACTAAAAAATATTTTTTTTAAATATAAAACTCATTATAATAATAGGAAAACTAAAATTTAATAACAAAAAAAATAGAAAAGGGGATTTTTTTATCATGGCAAAAACATTAAAATACAAAATTGCTAAATCCATAGGAAAACTAACATATAAAGGATTAAAATATCTTCCAACAGGAGGAAAAGCATACCCAGGATATATGTATCTAAAAATAAATGGAGTAGATAATCTAAATACATTAGTAAATGATCAAATAAAAATAGGATCCATACTAATAACAGGAACTAATGGAAAAACAACCACAACTACAATGATAATAGACCTATTTAGCAGAGATTTTAATGTTACAAAAAGTGTAGATAATAATACAATATATGCACTAACCACAGCACTACTATCAAAAAGTGCAGATATAGGAATATTTGAATATGGAATACGTGATATTAAACATGGACAACCTCATATTGTACAAAAACAAGTACAACCAATGTGTGTAGTATACACTAATATATCACGAGAACACACCCAAGTGTTAGGTGTTAAAAACTCATTTAAAGATTATATAAAAGCTAAAACACTTCTATCAAAAGATATGCAAGATGGTATTGTGATTGTAAATGCTGATGATCCAAACACAACCTATATTGGTAATAACAAAGAAGATAATTGTACTGTAATTTATTATGGATTTGATGTAGATAACATATCAGATAAATCAATAGGAGAAGTGCTCTGCCCAAATTGTGATAAACCCCTAACATATACACATAACTTTATGAATCAACGTGGAATATATGAATGTGATTGTGGATTTAAACGACCAGAACCTGACATAAAAGTAACACATATTGATATAACAGACACACAAATGAACATCACAATAGAAGGTAATGTATATAATGTAAATACACAATCTAAAATACCAATAAATGTAGATTTAACACTACCACATTTGGAATATATAACATATACAACGTTTTAGCATCAGCAACAACATATGCATGCTACAGTGAAACTCCAGATGAAATAAATGAAAAACTAGCAAGTTACTATAACAATCTAACATTTAACATCCTACCACCAGGAAGATTTGAAATAATTGATTATCAAAACAAAAAAGTAGGACTAGGACAAGGAGATAATGGAGATGCACTAAATGCAAATGCTAACCTTTTCCTTCAAGAAATAAAATCAAAACCATATGAATTTATATACTCAACACCTGATGTAAATGAAGAAGAAATATTTAAAGATCATCTGGAAGTTATAAAAAATCATAATCCTGACTTTATCACAGTAATACCAGGACGAGTATCAGTTGACATAGCACGTAGTTACTATGAACAAATGAAAAAAGAAGGACTAAACTGTACATTTTATCCTATTGAATATGACTTTGAAAAACAAATAAATGAAATAATAAAACTCACCCAAAAATCTGAATATGATAATGTTCTAATAACAGGTTGTGGAGAAGAACAAGCAGTATGGGATGATGTAAAAAATAAACTAAAAAATGAGTTATAAAAAAAATAAAGAAGAAAAAAGTAGTATATCAAAAGGAGATTATCTTCATATAATCTTTTTTTTAATCTTTTCACCTAAAAAAAATATCTCTCCTTTTTTTTTAACTAAAACTTTTTTTTAGTAGTTTTCAAGATTTTTAAGTGCACGACGTGTATTAAATGTAAATTCATTAACATCACTAGATGATATGGCAAATGATTTTATAATATTTCCACCTTTTTGTCTGACAAGATTATTTAATACATCAAGTGCTTTAATTTCACCTGCACCTTTAAATGTTACATATGTTACAACATCTTTACATCTAAAATCTGTTCTGTTAATAATTTCAAATATTGCAGGTGCTACATTTGATCCCCATACAGGTGTTCCAATATAAATTTTATCATAATCTGTGATATCTACATGTTTTGGTTCTATATAAGTTATCTTATTATCAAATATATCCATAGCATAGCTTATATATGCACTTATTCCAGATCTGTTAGTTAGATCTTTTATTTCCATATCTGTTGCATCTGTCATTTTCTCAATTTCTTTTGCAACATACCTAGTTTTTCCTGTTCTTGAATAATAAATTACTGCTGATTTCATTTTATCAAATATACTCCTACTTTTTTTTATTCTTCTTTTAAATTTTTAATAAGATAATATTTTTTTTCTAGATTTCTTCTATTGCTTTTTGTGTTAATTCATCAATATCTGTGTTTTTTGTTATTATTGCAAATGATTTTATTACATTTCCACCTTGTTTTTGTATCATATCATTCATAATTTCAAGTGCTGGTTTTTCACCACTAGCCATCATTGTTACAAATGTTACAACATTAACATCACTAAAATCATTTTGTTCTATATATTCTCGTATTGCTGGTGCTGGTTTTGATGCCCAGACAGGTGATCCTAGATATACTATGTCATATTTACTTAGATCTTTCACATCATATTCTATTGGTGTTGAACTATTTCTCACTGCACTTATTGCACCACCAATATATCCAAGTGCTCCACTACGATCTTTTTTATCTATAATTTCAAGCATATCTGCATTTTTCATTTGTGCTATTTTTTCTGCCACCATTTTTGTTTTATTTGTTCTTGTGTAATATACTACTAGATCTGTCATATCTAATACACTCCCCTTATAATTATTTGATTTTTATTAAATTATTTATACTATTGTTATATAGCTAACATATCTTTTATAAGTTTATACAATATTCTTTTTTATACAACCTAAAGTCTATCTAAAAAAAAGGGGATTTAATATGTTTACAATTTTTTTTCTTATTGCTATAAATAAAAGAAGTTTGCTTAATTAAAAAAAAATAAAGGTGGAGAAGTATTATATTTTTTTTCTATGGATATAATCCTACGTTTTTAAGTCCTGCTGTTTCATCGAAGTTAAACATTATGTTCATATTTTGTATTGCTTGTCCTGATGCTCCTTTTACAAGGTTATCTATTGCTGATATTACAACTAGTTGATCTTCATCATCAAGACTAATTCCACCAATTTGACAGTTATTTGATCCTCGTACACTTGCAAGTAGTGGTATTTTATTATCTTTTAATACTTGTACAAATGGTTCATCTTTATAGTATTCAGCATATAAGTTATAGATATCATCAACTGAAACATCATCTTTAAGAAGGAAGCTGTGATTTGTTGTTAAAATTCCACGAATAACAGGTACAAGATGTGGTGTGAATGATACTTTAACATTACCTGATCCAAAGTTTCTTAGTTGTTCACGTATTTCTGGTGTATGACGATGATTTGTTATTGAGTATGGTTTTATGTTATCAGCACATGTTGGATAATGTGAACTTGCTGTTGGATTTACTCCTGCTCCACTTACTCCACTTTTACTATCTAATATTATACGATCTACTAATTCATTTTCAACTATTGGAAGTGATGAAAGTATTGCACCTGTTACAAAACATCCTGGATTTGCAATTAGTGTTGCATCTCTTATTTTTTCACGATTAATTTCAGGAGATCCAAATACAGCTTCAATTTCTGGGTGGATGTGTTTGATATTATACCATTTTTCATAATCTTCTATATTAGAAAATCTGAAATCTCCACTTAGATCTATTACACGTGATCCATTTTCTAGGTATTGTGGTACAAGTTTCATTGAAGCTCCATGAGGAAGTGCACTAAATACTACATCAGCATCTATGTCTTCAGGATTTGGATTTGAAAATTTAAGATCTACATCTTCTAAATTTGGGTGTAGGTTTGATACATCTTCTCCTTTATTTTTACGGCTTGTAACATATTTTATGTTTACATTTGGGTGGTTAATAAGTAATCTCATTAGTTCTCCACCTGTATATCCGCTTGCTCCAATTATTGCTACATCTATTTTACTCATTTTATTTTAACATCCTTTAGTTTATTTTATTTTTTTCTTTGTTATTTTAGGTATTTTTGCACGTTTTTAAAGTGTGTTTTTGCTACCTTATCTAGAATATTTTTATCTATATCTTCGATTTTTGTTTTTTTAGTGTTAATATTATATCTTTTTTCTATTTCTTTTAAAATTTTTTCATAATGATACTTGGCAATAATACTACTTGTAGCAACAGGAGTGTAACGTTCACCATTAGATTCTTGGATAACTTTAATTTCTGGATCTATTTTTAGATATTCATTCATCTTTTTTGAATCAAACTTATCTATTATTATGACTACATCATGTGTATTTAATTGTTTTAGTAGATTTGTTATACATTTTGAATGTAGGTATGCTAGCATGTGATTTAGGTTTTTTTTATCTTTTTTAAATTTAGCATATAGTTTATTGTAGCTAAATGGTTTTAGTGCTATTATTTCATGTTTTATGCCTAGTTTTTCGATTTTATGATAAAGATCTATTATTTGATTTAAAGATAATTTTTTACTGTCTTTTACGCCTAATTGTTGTAGTTTATGATTTTCACTTTGTGATGTACATACAGCACATACAACTAGAGGTCCAAACCATTCACCTTTACCTGTTTCATCAGAGCCTATAGTATAAGTATAACTTTGAATATTACATGCTGAATTATTTGGCGTTTTTTGTTTTTTGTTACATAGTGTTCTTTTCTTATTTACAATTAAGCTAAGTAAATCAACAGTCTGTGGATTTTCATTATAAACAAGTTTTTTTGAATTATATAATATAAATACTATACCATTATCTTTAATACGTACTTGTTCATATTGGTGTGGTTTTTCATGATGAAGATTACGTGTTATATTCATAAAACGTTCAACTTCAAAATCATCAAGTTTAACAGATTTCATATTAAAAACATAAGCCTCCTAAGCATTTTTTTTGAGGATTTATAAAAAAAAAGAGTAATAAAAAAAAAATAAACATGAAAAAAAAACTCTCCTTTTTTTTATTATTGAAGTAATTTTTTTTCATGATATAATATTAAAAAGACATTAATAGGAATATCTTAGTTATTCTCGTATCATTGTTCCTATACCGTGTTTTGTGAAGATTTCAAGAAGTATTGAATGATTAAGTCTACCATCAAGAATATGAGCTGTTTTAACACCATTTTCAACAGCATTAATACATGTTTCAATTTTTGGAATCATACCACCTGATATTGTACCATCACCAATAAGTTCACGCAATTCATCAACACGAGCACGACGTATAAGACTTTCAGGATCATCAGGATCAGCTAGAAGTCCTGGTACATCTGTTAGTACTATTAGTTTTTCTGCATCTACTTCTGATGCAATAGATCCTGCAACTGTATCAGCATTAAGATTAAGTGTATTTCCATTTTTATCAATACCAATAGGTGAAATTACAGGTATGTAATCATTTGATGTAAGATGTTCTATTAAATCACTATTTACTTTATCAATCTTTCCCACATATCCAAGGTCTACTTCTAGTATTTCACCATTTTCATGTTGTATTTGTGTTGGTCCTTTACGTGATGATTCAAGAAGGAATGAATCTTTTCCTGATATTCCAAGACTTTTTCCTCCATGAAGTCCTATTTTTGATACTATTTCTGTGTTAATTTTTCCAACTAGTACCATTTTTACAATATCCATGGTTTCTTCGTCTGTTACTCTAAGTCCACCAATAAATTGTGGTTCTTTTCCCATCCGATCCATTGAACGTGATATTTCAGGTCCTCCACCATGTACTACCATTGGTTGCATTCCAACATATTTTAGCAGTACTGTATCTCGTGCTGTGGAACTCATTGCATTTTCATCTACCATTGCATGTCCACCATACTTTATCATAATTTTTTTATCATGAAATTTTTTTATGTATGGGAGTGCTTCAATTAAAACATTACTTATATCTATTTGTTCTTGTTCAACCATAACTATCTTAAATCTCCTTTTCTAATTTTTTTTTGTTTATTATTCTTTTCATTCTTTTTTTTTGTTATTATTTATTTTTTTTTATGTTGTGTATTCAGCATTAATTTCAACATAATCATATGTTAAATCACAGCCATATGCTGTAGCATAACAATCACCATCATTAAGTTTTATGTTGTGTATTCAGCATTAATTTCAACATAATCATATGTTAAATCACAGCCATATGCTGTAGCATAACAATCACCATCATTAAGACTTACTGTGATTATTATCTCTTTATGTTGCATTATCATCTCAGCTTTCTTTAGTATTTCAGGATTATCATATGTCATAACACATCCATCAACAACAATATCAGCTTTTAAATCATCAGATTCAATAGAAATACTTACACATTCCGGATCAAAATCCACACCAGAATATCCCATTGCTGTTATTATACGACCCCAGTTAGGATCAGCACCAAATACTGCTGTTTTAACAAGACTTGATGAGACAATACTTCGTGCTATTGTTATTGCATCATCCTCACATTTTGCATTATGACATGTTACTTCTATGAAGTGTTTTGCACCTTCCCCATCTTTTGCAATTTGTTTTGCAAGACTTATACATACATAATCAAGTGCTTCTTTAAAGTTATCATCAACATTACCTTTAACTTCATTTGTACTCATAAGAATTACAGTATCATTAGTACTTTGATCACCATCAACAACCACCATATTAAATGAACGTTTAACACTATCACGTAGTAGTTGTTGTAGTTCATCTTGTGGTACTTCAAGATCTGTTGTAATAAATCCAAGCATAGTTCCCATATTAGGTGCAATCATACCAGATCCTTTACAAATACCAGCAATCTTAAATTTAGTACCATCAACAAGTTCACTTTCAACAGCACACTCTTTAGGCACAGTATCAGTTGTCATGATTGCCTTTGCAGCATCAGTTGCATTTTCACGACTATTACCAAGACTATTTAAAGACTCCATAGCTACAGGTTCAATAACATCCATAGGCATCTGACGACCAATAACACCGGTAGAAGCAACAGCAACATCATCAGAAGGTATACCTAAAACTTCACCAGTTAACTTAGCCATACGCTCAGCATTTTTTAATCCTTCCTCTTTAGTATAACAATTAGCATTACCACTATTAACAATAATAGCTGAAATTTTACCATTTTCTAAATGTTTTCGTGTAACATCAATAGGAGCAGCATACACCTTATTTTGAGTATAAACACCTACAGCTGTTGAATCCTTATGATAAATTACACTAACACCATATTTACCATCACGAAAACCACTTGCAAGTATACTATCAATTGAACAAATTCCATTATCTAAAAGTTTCATATAAAAAATCACATCCATTTATATTTTTTTAAAGTTTTTTATTAAATTATAATTACATTACATAAAAAGATAAAAAGTTAACTCTATTAAAAAAAAAGGTTCATAAAATAAAAAGAAAAAATAAGGAGATTAAAAATAAACTATATTATCCTGTGGTACTACAAGTATCATTATTTTTATTATTATATGTATTTTCACTACCTTGATGTGACGTATTATATGTTTTCTTCGGTTTTGTATAGTTTTTGGTTGGTGTTGTTGGTTTTTTGTATGTTGTGTATGTTTGTGTGTTTGTTGTTGTAGTGTTGTTGTCTGTTTCGTTTATTGTTTCATTTACTGTTGTGTTATTGTCTGTTGTGTTGTTGGTATTATTATCTCCTAGGTTTAGTTGGGGTACATCAAAGTGTATTACTGATGCTCCTACTGAGCCGCATAATAGTGCTACTATTGCTACTATTATTGCGAGCATTAATTTTGAGTTTAGTTCTGAACCCATATTTTACCTCATAAATATTTTTTTGTTTTTTTTTATCTTTTTTTGCTATTTTTTTCCTCACATTTTATTATTATTTTTATTTTTATTCTCTGATTACTATGATTATTAATGCTATTATGGTTGCTATGACTCCTAGCCATGGATTTCCTGTGTTCCAGCCTATGAGTGTTGCTAAAAATACGAAGATGAATATTGCAAATAGTGTCATTTTACTACTTGATATGTAGTCTATTGCTGATCTTGTGAATTCTGTTGGTATGTAGTATGCGTATTTTCCGTTTGCTAGGTCAAATACTATTACAGGTGTTGGATCTCGTATTTTTACATAATCTGTTATATGTGCGTTTTCTCCTGCTTCTCGTCTGCTGTTTCCAATTCCTACACGTAGGTTTAGTCCATTGTTCATTGCATACCATGCACAGTCAAGTCCTGTTTTTAGTGCTATTGATTTGTTAGGGAAGTTGATTATTAGGTCATCTCCTCCTACTCTGTATCCTTCTATTTTTCCTTCACTTTCATTTGCTATGTATGCATTAATATCATTCATTATTTCAATTAGTTTGTCTTTTCCATGTTTTTCTATGAATCCTGTGGAGTCTTTTGCATCTATGTACATGAAGTTATCAACTTCAACGGGTTCAAGTTTTACTTTTTCATTTGTTGGAACAGTTTCAAATATTACCCCGTATTCTCCTCCGAGTTTTGTGAATCCTACACCTGATGTTTGGTGTATTACAGCATTCATTTCTATTGCTCGTTCTATTGATGCGGCTCCTGTCATTCCTACTGCTGCTCTTACATTAACACCTTTTTTCATTCCGAGTGAAATCATTTGTATTGCTATTCTTATGCTTTCTTTTTTGGAGGGCATGTGTGCTACTAGTTCTGTTCTGCTTTTTTCGATGATTTTTCCACCAACAACTTCTACCATTTGGGTAAACATGTCTATTACTGGTGAATTTTCGAATAGTTCTATGTAGAGGTATCTGTCACTTCCCATTATGATGTTACTTAGAAGAGCATATTCATTTACCGTGTTTTCTGCTGGTTTTATTTCGATAAATTTACGATTTAAGGGTATGTCACGTTGATCTAGTTCTCGTTCCAGGTTTTGGAATATGCTTTTACTGTTTATTTCTGCTGGTTGTATTTCAACTAGCATTGTTTTTGTCATATTTATTAGTGATACATATTCTTTTTCTAGATCATTTGTTGCATAGTAGTTAGTTCCTATGCTTATAACTCGTTTATGAAGAAGGTGAGAAAAGAGGCTTTTTTCTATTCTTTCTAAAGCCATTTTAATTTTTTCCTCCTCTTTCTATGGAAACTTCAAATTGTCCTGGTTTTTCCATTAGCATACTTGGTTTTACTGCTACGCGTGGGAATTTCCATGTTCCAAGTCTGCCTGCAAGTGTACTTGCTATGTTTCTTGAGTTATGTTTTATAAATGAGTAGTCTGAGTCATTTATTATGATATCAAGGTTGTATGGAGATTCTTCTAGTATTTCATCTGAGTATATAATATTTAGTTCAAATGCTCCTGGTCTTGTAAATAGGTCATTTCTCACTGCTACTAGTGGTGAATGATCTAATCCTAACTTGTTTTTAACTGTTACTGCAATTGTTCCTGCGTTTTTAACGGCTTCTTTGTAGTCTTTTGGGTTGACTAGTACAAAGATTAAGAAGTCTGAATCTTCTATTTCTTCATCTACTATTCCTACTAGTTTATTTAGTATTGGTATTTTCATGAAGACATTTTCTAGTTTTGTGTCTATTGCATTTTCTTCTTCGTCATTTACCCGGTTTATTGCTTCTTGTGCTACTGCTAGACCTGAGAATTTATTGTTTCTTTTGGATTTATATACGTCAAATCCTCGTGATTCAAATTCATTTAGTGATTTTGAACATATTTTTTGTAGTATGTTTTTTACTTTCTTTGGTGGTGATGGTTTTCCTATTTGGAATCTTCCATCTTTTACCCTGTATGGTAGTCTTCTACTACTTATATCTTGAAATTCATCCTGATATTCACGGAAGAAGTCGTTTGATAATATTTTTGCATCTTCTTCATATGCAAGGTTTAATATGTAATGATCAGCTATTGTTCCTGCTGGTACTGGAAATACTTCCTCGTTTTGGATCATTTCATTAAAGCCATCTTTATCATCAATTTCATGTCGTAGAGGTGCATCCGCTAGAACTAATGGTTCATGACCTAGTTTTTTGAGTGTATGTATTGCTACTTTAAGAGTTTTTAAACTCGGAGTTACTTTACCTGTTTCTTCATTGGGTTTTTGTCCATAATATGCTACATTTGACCCATCAACAATAATTTTCAAAAGATCACCTATATTTTTTTTAATATATATTATTCTAAAGTTTTTTTTTATTTTTATTTTGTACAATTCTTTTTATAGATTATGATTATACTTATTTTTTACATGATTTTTATATTTATTTCATATTAAAAAAAAACTAAACCAGTATTGCATTTTTCTTAATTTTATATTATTTTTTAATTAGAGTAAAAGAATTCTTTTTTTATTTTTTTAGAAAAAAAATCTACTTCTAAAAAAAAAATATTTTTTTTTGAATAATTAAGAAAGAAGATTAAAATAATAAAAGGTGGTGAAAAATAGGATTTTAATCCTCAATGTTAGTTTTTTTTAGTATAAAAATCATAACTTTTCTATTAGTTTATGATAGTTTCATAATTGCTTCTGCAAGATCACCATTTGCTTCTTTTAGTGCTGTTTCTGCTTCTTTTCGACTTTTACCAGTTTGTGATGCAACAAGTTCAATATCATCATCATCAATTTCAACTTCTACATCCTCATCTGAACTTCCTTTAAGTCTTTCACTTGAATCTCCAACAATTTGATAGGTTTCTTGTCCCATAGCATTCATAATACTAACTTCAGGATTTGAAATGACAATTTCCTTATCTTTAAGTACAATAATTACTTCTTCAACATCATTTAACTCCTTCATATTCATACCCATCTTCTTCATGGTTCTTTCCATTTGTTTTAATTGTTTTGGGTTAATTTTTCCACCTGGAAACATATTGACTACTCCTCCATAATTAAGAATATTCTTATATTCTATCTTTTTTTAGTTTTATTTGATTTAATTATAATAATAAAAAATTAATAATTTTCTTACTATTCTATCTGTTATATAATATCTATCTTTTTTAATATATTAAAGTACACTTTTTTAAATAGAAAAAAATATCAAAGAATAAATCATTTACATAAAAAAATTATAAATTAAAAAAAAAGTAAATAAGGGGATTAAAATTGTCGTATAGACTGATTCTATACTTTTGCTTTTAGGTTTTCATTTGTTGTTAGTGTGCTGTTTTTGCTTTGTTTTACTGGTGTGTTTGTTACCATGAAACTTACATTTATTTCATTTACATTGTATTTACTGTTTGGTCCTGATACTATTGTTAGTGTCTTGATTCCATTGTTGAATTTTAGGTCTTGTGTTACTGTTATTGTTCCGTTTTCTACTATCATTCTATCTATGAATGTTTTTCCACTGATTTTTAGTGTTACTTTTGTTCTTACTGCTACGTTTTTATTTGTTATTGCATCTTTAATATCAGCTTTAATCATGAGTTTTCCATTTTCATAGTATACACTTGTTGGTTGTATGAATACATTGGATGGTATAATTGTTACTGTTTGGTTTACTTCAGTACGTGCATAGTTTTCATTTGAGAATACTGCAGTTAATAAGTAATCTTTTGCTGAGTAATTACTTGGTATTGTGTATGTTAGTGTTGCTACACCATTTATTAGGCGTACTTTGATTCTATTTCCATCAGCATCTTTTAATGTTACACCGTTAAGTTTGAATGCTACATAACCGTCTTTTATAAGTTCACCATTATCAGATATTACAGCAGTAAGTGTAATAGTTTGATCTGCATAAATTTCACTGTTAACTGTAGCTTGTATTTTAGCATCTCCACGTGAAACATTGAATAATTCAGTATGTCCTGTAATGTTCATATATGTTTCATTTTCTGATATGTATTAGACTTACTGGATTTTTTGCAGTGACATTTATATTATTATATGATACAGTGTATACTTCTTTAGTATAATCATTATTCATAAATGTTACTGTTTCCCCATTAAGTGTAATGTTATTATTGGAAACTACCACTTTAGTATAATTATTATCAAATGTTATTATTTCTTTTCCTGTTATTATTAAACTAGAATAAGTTATTCTTAGATATCCATTATTTATTTCAGCTAATTTTGTTGTCTTATTTCCATTTACATCTATGTTTACATTAGTTAAATTTAAATTATAATCTTCTTCTCCATTACCGTTAATTTTTATAACTGTTAAGTTTGTTCCATTTGATATTAATGTCGAATTTGTTATTAAATTACCACTATTATTGATTATGAATATTGGTTCATTGTTTGTATTTATTATTCTTAAATTGGTAATGTTAATTTGTCTTTCTTCTTTTACTATTATTGTTGTATTAAATAAGGTGTAATTTCCATTATTTATTAATGTAGTATTTGTATTATTAAATCCAAGTTTTACCAAAGATTTGTTCCATTTGATGATCCTCTTTTATAAAGAGTATTTGTATTATTAAATCCAAGTTTTACTCCATTAAGATCTGATGTAAGTTGAAGAATTATTTCTTTTTTATCTATTTTTAGCATTCCATTTTTATCAAATAGTTGGTTGTATGTTTGATTATTTAAGATACGTATTGTTGGTGTGTTTAATTCAATTATACTATTTATACTATTTTTATCAATTACTATAGCATCATCACCTGTTTTATTATTTGAAATTAAATTATTTCTTGTAATATTAACATTTGATGAATTTATAAGTGAAATTGCATTAGAATTTGTATTATTTGCAGTAATATTATTATATTCTATCACATTATTTGATGAATTTATAAGTGAAATTGCATTAGAATTTGTATTATTTGCAGTAATATTATTATATTCTATCACATTATTTGATGAATTTATAAATGAAATTACATTAGAGTTTGTATTATTTGTTGTAATATTACTATAATTTATTACATTATTTGATGAATTTATAATATTAATTGCATTAGAGTTTGATATTGTCATATATAATTCATTTATTGTGATATTTGTTGAATTAATTAAATAAATTGGATTTGTTGAATACACAGGTACATGTCTACCAAATATTAATGAAACATTTGTTGAATTTAATACTCTTAGAACTGAAGCATTAGTTGCACTAACAGACCTTAA
Source organism: Methanosphaera cuniculi (assembly GCF_003149675.1). Taxonomy (NCBI): domain Archaea; kingdom Methanobacteriati; phylum Methanobacteriota; class Methanobacteria; order Methanobacteriales; family Methanobacteriaceae; genus Methanosphaera; species Methanosphaera cuniculi. Next base: position 135,625 of record NZ_LWMS01000010.1, read on the forward strand.
ATTTCTTATATTATTTTTATATGAAATTAATGTAATTGCAGAATTTGTTTCAATATTTTTTAAAGAAGAAACATTAACAGAACAAAATGTAGAATATCCTGTGGAAATTATTCCTTGAACATCTTCTGTTGCATTAATAGATATGGAATTAGAATAGCCTTCTTGTATAAAATTATAATTTTTCAAATCCATAATCAGACCTACTGCTTTTTTTGAATTAATATTAATAATATTACTACTCATTTTATAAGTAAGATTATCAATTGTAATATTTGTAAAAATAATTCCATAAGTTTGATTTAATGATTTTAGTTCTAAATTATTATCTTCTAAAGATGTTTCATTACAATTACCTGAAATAATAATTCCTTTAGATTCTATTTGTGAATTTATAAATAGATCATTATAATTTAATTCAATATTTGAACTATTTTTAACCATAATTCCAGTTGCTCTTAATACATTCATACTAATATTACTTGAATTTATTTGATTATTATTAGTATTTTTGATAGAAAATGCAGTGATATTATTTGTAAATACATCAGATTTTATAGTTATATTTAAGTCTGAAATTTCATTACTGTTTGAAGTTATATTAATAATTTCTAGATTATCATTTGTATTTGTTGTAATATTTTTTATTATTTGAATATTTTTAATAAATGTTGAATCATTAGATATAATTAAAGTTGAAGTAGGTGTATTATGAATAATAGTTAAATTTCTTAAGATATTATCATTTGAATTTATAATAATTCCTTTTGAATTTTCTGAATTAATAGTGAGATTTGAAATAACAACAACTGCTTGATTATCAATAATAAATGTTGCATTATTTAATATAGCATCTATCCCATTAATTTGTAAATTCTTATTATTTATTGTGAAATTTTTATTATTAAAAGTTCCAACTAAATTTAATCTTGTGAAATTTGTTATATTTGATCTTACATTACCTGTTTCATCAAAGAAATTAGTATATGTTGTATCTGTAACATTGAATTCTATTCCATTTGGAGTATTATTTTCAAATATATTTTTTTCTCGATCTACATTAACTACATCATCACACCATAATGCTCTTGAAGTTATTTGATTATTACAAATAATATTATTTTCAGATGTAACATCTAGTATAATTTCTTCTCTACCATTTATAATATTATTTTTAATTGTTACATTAGCATTATTTACTTTAATTTTACCAATTGTATTGTTTATAATTGTAGAATTAGAAGCATTAATGTTTAAAATCTCAACAATACTTAAATTATTTCCATTAAGTTGAGAAGTTAAATTTATTTGTGTATATGTTATAGTATTATTTATTACTGTATTATTTTCTAAATATATTGATCCAATTGTATTATTAATAAAGGATGAACCTTTAATAACTTCAACTTGACCACTAATTGTATTATTAATAAATGTGTAGTTTGCATAACCATGTGCTTGATGTGGGTCTTCCCATCCCATACTAGATCCTCCAGTCCATTGTGGTGATATTCCTCCACTTTTAACTGTGTTGTTTATGAATGTATTATTATATCCATTTATAACTACACTTAATGATACTCCACTTCCCTCTGTTTGTGGCATTATTTTACAATTTGTTACATTATTAAATGAATTAACTAGTTTTCCCGTCATATTTACATTAACATTATAAGTTGTAAAATATAAAAGATTACCAGAACCTTCTCCTGCTGTTATTGTACAATTATCAATATTACAATAATTTGCATATGCAAGTACAAATGTACTACTTCCACCATTTCGTGTTGTTGAAAAATAACTATTTTTTACAGTTATATATTCAGATCCATCACGTATACTTGTTTGTCCTACTCCACTTCCTACTCTTTGATCTTCTACAACTGCACTTATATTATCAAGTGTCACATGATTTACAGCACTTACCCATAATTGTGTATTATGAATATATATTCCTGTTACATTTGTATAATCAGCACCTGTTATTATTGAAAAGCTTGTTCCTGGAGCATCTCCCATTAAACTCCCTGCTGTTGTGTTAAGATCAATATAAGCATCTTTTGTACTTGATATTACATTTATTGGTCTGTTAATGATCATTGAAATCTTTATCATCAAGATTTGAAATATTTCCTTGTATATCAAGTGTATCACCATCAGCTACACTAGATGATAAAGTATAATTATTATTTTTATCAAAGTATTGTGTTACTGTAGAATTTGTTACTATGTGTGTTGTCTGTTTTTTCACTGATTTATTCGTATTTATTGTTTTTGTTTCTTTTTTACTATTTATTTTATTTATTTTATTTGTTTTATTTGTTTCTAGTTTTTTATCTTCTATTTTAGGATTAATTGTTGTTACTACATCATTTAGTGTATCAGTTGTGCTTATTTGTTCTGTTGTGCTTGTTGTGTTATCTGTTGCACTTATACTTCCTACTGATATTAATAGTATTAGTAGTGTTAATCCTAAAAATAGGTATTTGCTATTTTTATTCATAAAAAATCATTTTTCCTCCAAAAAAGTTTATCTCATATTATAGTATTTCTTTAAAAGTTTGTGACATATTTCTTTGTTAAATAATTTTTTTTTAAACTTCTTATTCATTGTTAAATTGACTAAATATATTATTTACTACTTAATTCATTAACTTTTGAATATAAAATAATTAGAGTAGAACTTATTAAGAAACACTATAAATCAATAAACTTTTATTAAAACTAAACATAAATTGAATAGTTAAATTATATATCTACAAAAATCAAGTATTTAAAAATAATATCAAATCTAAAACGCTTAAATTCAAAATATAAGAATATAAATCATAACTATTTCCCCCCCCCCCCCTTTGTAAGAAATATTATGTGAAAATATTTTATAAAAATAGTTTAAATTATGAATAATTAAAAATTAGTTAATGTATATAAAAAAAAATATAAAAAAAAGTAAGTGGGGGTTAATTGTTGTATAGAATGATCTTATACTTTTGCTTTTAGGTTTTCATTTGTTGTTGTTAGTGTACTGTTTTTACTCTGTTTTACTGGTGTGTTTGTTACCATGAAACTTACATTTATTTCATTTACATTATATTTACTATTTGGTCCTGATACTATTGTTAATGTTTTAATACCGTTGTTGAATTTCATGTCTTGTGTTACTGTTATTGTTCCGTTTTCTACTATCATTTTGTTTATAAATGTTTTTCCACTGATTTTTAGTGTTACTTTTGTTCTTACTGCTACGTTTTTGTTTGTTATTGCATCTTTAATCTCTGCTTTTATTATTAGTTTTCCATTTTCATAGTATACACTTGTAGGTTGTATGAATACATTTGATGGTATTATTGTTACTGTTTGGTTTACTTCTACACGATCATAGTTACCATTTGAGAATACTGCTGTTAACAGGTAATCTTTTGCTGCATAATTACTTGGTATTGTGTATTTGAGTGTTGCAACACCGTTAATTACGCGTACTTTTATTCTGTTTCCATCAGCATCTTTTAATGTTACACCGTTAAGTTTGAAAGCTACATAACCATCTTTTATAAGTTCACCATTATCAGATATTACAGCAGTAAGTGTAATACTTTGACCTGCATAGATTTCAGAATTAACAGTAACTTGTATTTGAGCATCACCACGTGAAACATTAAGTGTTTCTACATAGTTTTCAAGTGGTAAGTATTTGTTTTTAGAATCAATGTAATTAATTATTATTGGAATTTTCATTGATTTTGGATGTAATGATATTGTTATTTGTGTACCATTTACTTCATAGATTTTACCACCTATTGTTATATTCATTGTCCCATTTATATTTCCATGATATATGTCTTCTAATTTAATTGTTATGTTAGCATCTTGATTATATTTTAATGAGTTGGTTGTAGTATTTATGAAAACATGGTATTTTGTAACTGGATTATTTTGATATAGTCTTTCTCCTATTAATGCTTCATCACCTAGAATTGAATTATTTAATGAATCAGTTATATTAATTGTATTATATAGTAGGTCATTTGGTGTTGCATTAATAAGTGGTACTCTTCCATTAAATGGTGTTTCAACATCTACATTTATTATATTATATCTGATATTTGAATAATAGGATTTGTTATTTTTTATATGTATTAAATTTACAGGATTTTTTGCTGTAATATTTATATTATTTTGAATGAAATTATAAGTTTCAATATTATCAGTATCATCCATAAATGTTATTCTTTCTCCATTGAGTATGATGCTATTATAATTTACATCTATTTTAGTAATATTATTTTTAAATGATATTATTTCTTTCCCAGTCATTTTAATATTAGACTCAGTTAAACTTAAATACCCATTTGTTACTTCTGCTATTTTTGTAGTATTTTTACCATTTATTTTTATATTAACCATGTTTAGATCTATATTTTCTATTGTTGTTCCATTACCATTGACTTTTATGAGTGTTGGATTAGTTCCATTTAATGTTAAATTTGAATTTATAATTTCATTATTTTCTGTATTGTTTATTATGAAAATTGGATTGTTATTTGTATTTATAATATTTAGATCTGAACCTTCAACTTTTGCATTATCTTTTATTATTATTGTTGTATTGTATAATGTATGGTATCCTGATGTTGTTAATAATATATTTGATTTATTAAATTCTAAATTTACTCCCATAATGTCTGATGTAATTATTAGTATTACTTCATCTTCTATTAGGTTAAATACTCCATTTTTATCAAAATATTGATTATATGTTTGATTATTTAGGAATTTTATTGTACTTGGTGTATTGTTTGTAATGATGGTTTCTTTACTATTTTCATCAACTTGTATTGCTGAATTTCCCCCAGTTGTTTTATTTATAAATATATAATTGTTAGAAATTTTATTACCTGGTGAGTTTATAAGTGATATTGGTTTTATATCAGTGTGAATTATAAGAATATTATTATATTCAAGAGTATTATTTGATGAATTAATAACTGTTATTATGTTAGATGTTGCATTATCTAAGGTTATATTATTAGAACTTATTTCACTATTTGATGAATTTGTAATTAATAAAGCATTATAACTTGTATTAAGAGGTATTATATTACAATTAGTTATTTTGGAATTTGGTGAATTTATAAGTGATATTACATTTGAATTAAATACAGTTGTCTGGAATTTATCTAAAATGATGTTGTTTGAATTTATTATATTTATTGTATTAGTTGAATTTATTGAATATAAATTTCCTCCAGAAATATTTGTATTATTTGTATTTATAAGTTTAATTGCTGATGCATTTATTGCATTAATATTTGAAGTTCCAAAATTTATTTTTGCATTGTTTGTATTTTTAACATATAAACCAATATTTTCTTGAAGATTATTTGTTGAAATTATATTTATTGTATTACTTGAACAGGTTATTTTTTCAGTATTTAATATTATTCCTTGTACATCCATAGTTGTATTAATATTAATTTTGTTTACTGATATTGAGTTATTGTTTTTATTATCTGCAATTATTCCAACAGCTTTATTAGAATTTATGTTAATTTCATTTCTATTTAATATTAAGGTATCGTTTTCACTAGTACTATTTGTTTTTATAATAATTCCTGTAGCATTTCTAGTTGAATTAATACTTACTGTATTAGATCTTAAATTTACCATGTATGAATTTCCAATTATAGTAATTCCCTGAGTATCTTCTTTTGTATTAAGTAGTATTTTATTAGAATTTAATGTTATGTTTGAATTATCTTTAATTATAACACCATTAGCTTTTTGAGTTGTAATATTAATATTACTTCTGTTTATTTGATTGTTATATGTATTTTCAATATTTAATGCTGTGATATTATTTTGGAATACATCTGAAATAATAGTCATATTTGTATTTAAAAGTATATTATCATTTGAGTTAATTTGAATTATATCTAAATTATTATCTGTATTTGTTGTAATTGTTTTTAGTATTCTAGTGTAATTCATAATTGTTGAATTACCATTTACTATAATTGTTGATGTTGGTATGTTATGAATTATTGTTATATTTCTTATAAGATTATAGTTTGAATTTAAAATAATAGCATTTGGATTTTCTGAATTAATAGTGATATTTCTAATTATAACTATTGAATTTTCATCTACATTTATTGTAGCATTATTTAGTATTGCATCACAACCATTAAGTGCTACATTCACATTTTTTATTGTGAAATTTTTATTATTAAATTCTCCAATAAGATTTAATGTTGAGTAATTTGTAATATTTGATAAAATAACTCCATTTGTATCAAAGTAATCTTTATATGTTTTATCTGTAATGTTATATTGAATTGCAACAGGTCCATTATTTTCATAAATATTATTTGCTTTATTAATATTTATTACATTATCACCACATCCTGCTTTACCTACAATATAGTTATTTCGGATGATATTATTTGATGATTTAATATTTAATACAATTTCATCAGTACCATTTATTGTATTATTTTCAAATGTCACATTTGTTGCTCTTGAGTTACTTATAGTAAATTTAGTCATAGTATTATTATTAAATGTAGAATTTGCACCAGTTGCCATGTCAATAATAACTTCATTTAAATTGTTTCCAGTAAGCTGTGATGAGTCTGATATTGTAGTTCTTTTTAGAACTGTGTTATTTATTAAAGTTATATTCTGTGCAGTTACATAAGATATTGTATTATTAATGAATATGGAACCTTTAGAATATCCTGTAGCTGAACCTTGAACTGTATTATTAATAAAAGTATTATTTTCTCCACCTAACATTAAACTTGATGATATGTCTTTTTCACCATCAAGTGGTCTTATTATACAGTTTGTTACATTATTAAATGAATTAACTACTTTTCCTGTCATATTAACATTAATATTAAATACATTAAAGTAGAATAAATTACCAGCACCTTCTCCTGCTTCTACTGTACAATTATCAATATTACAGTAATTTGCAAATGCTAGTACAAATGTACTACTTCCCCCATTATTTTCTGTGAAAAAATAACTATTTCGTACTGTTATATATTCTGATCCATCACGTATACTTGTTTGTCCTACTCCACTTCCTACTCTTTGATCTTTTACAACTGCACTTATATTATCAAGTGTTACATGATTTACAGCACTTACCCATAATTGTGTATTATGTAGATTTATTCCTGTTACATTTGTATAATCAGCACCTGTAACTATTCCAAAACGTGTACCTGGATTATCTCCAAGTAAGCTTCCTGCTGTTGTGTTAAGATCAATATAAGCATCTTTTGTACTTGATATAACATTTACTGGCCTGTTAATGATCATTGAAAGATTTTTATCATCGTGATTTGAGATATTTCCTCGAATATCTAGTGTATCTCCATCTGCTACTTTATCTGATAGTGTGTAGTTGTTTTCTTTATTAAAGTATTGTGATATGGTATTATTATTTATTATATGTGTTGTTTGTTTTTTAACTGTTTTATTTGTATTTTCTTTTTGTGTTGTTGTTTTTATGGTTTTTATTTCTTTTTTACTATTTATTTTCTTTGTTTCTATTTTTTTATCTTCTATTTTAGGATTACTTGTTGTTACTACTTCATTTGGTGTATCAGTTGTACTTATTTTTGTTGTGCTTGTTGTGTTGTCTGTTGCACTTATACTTCCTATTGATATTAGTAGTATTAGTAGTGTTAATCCTAAAAATAGGTATTTGCTATTTTTATTCATAAAAAATCATTTTTTTTTCCTCCACAAAAAATGTGGATATTTTTTCAATTACTATTCTTTCATTTTTTTTAAATATTTGAAAAAAGTTTCAAATTATAAAATAAAGAAACTTTTAATAAAACTAAATATAAAATGAATAGTTAAATTATATGTCTACAAAAATCAGATATTTAAAAATAACATCAAATTTAAAACTCTTAAATTAAAAATAAAGAATTATAAAACATAACTATTTCCCCCCCCCCCCCTTGGTAAGAAAGATTAGATGAAAATATTTTATAAAAATAGTTTAAATTAATTTTTTTATAATTAGATTTAGTTTATATTTTATTTTATATTTAATTTGTAAGTTATTTTTTATTTAAAGATATGATTACTATTTTTTTTAAAAAAAAGAAAAAAAGTTAGTTGTAATTGGGAGAGGATTATTTTTTTTTGATAATAAAAAGTAGTGTTATTTCTTATCATCATCATGTTTTTCTATTGCAAGTTGGCTTATTAGTTGGTTTATACGTCTTTTTTGATCTTCTATCATGTTATATAGTTTAAATAGGACATATAATATGAATAGAAATGCTAATATATATAGTAGGTCAAGTCCTCGTCCAAGTCCTACAATTTCAGCTAGATTTACACTTATTTGTGGGAAAAGTGTTAGTACAAATAGTACTATTGCAATTAGTGATATTCCTATTGATAAGCCTAGATTAAAGTTTTCATTACCATAATTACGCATACTCCAGTAGATTATTAGTACTACTATAATAAACATAATTATTTGATATGTATACATAGAACGTCACACTCCATTTTTTTTTAAATTATTATTTGTTTCCAAATCTTTCTTTTTTTAGTATAATGATTATTTGAACATTTCATTCATAAATTCAAAGACTATTTTTAGTCCTACAAAGAGGTTTGTTCCTTTTTCTATTGTTCTTTGATCATATATTGTTGTCATTGGTACTTCTTTTAGTCTTAGATTTTTTCGTTCTATTTCACCTATTATTTCTGATGATACCCCATATTGTGGTGAGTTTAATGTGATCATCTCTGCTGCTTTTCGGCTAAATGCTCTTAGTCCTGATTGTGAGTCTTTAACCATTTTTCCCTGGAAAATATAGGTTATATAGTTCATTACTGTATTTCCAAATTTTCGTCCTCGTGGCATGTCATTAAAGTCTCTGGCTGCTATTACCACATCAGCTTCTTTATTTTCTATTGGTGGATACATGTTATATAGATCTTCTGGGTTATGTTGTCCATCTGCATCAAATGTTATTAGTATCTCAGCATCCTTTGCTAATGCAGCTTGTATTCCTGTTTTAATTGCTCCTCCTAGTCCTACGTTTATCACATGTCTGTAATAATCTACCATCTGTGGATATTTTGTAACAAGATTTCGTGCTATTTTTGGACTGTTATCTGAGGATCCATCATCTGTTATTATTACATTAAATCCCCGTTCTACTAGTTCTTCTACTACTTCTTGTAAGGTTTCTTCTTCATTGTAACATGATAGTATTATGTATGTGTTTGGAGGTATTGGAGTTTTGTTTTTGTTAGTCATTGTCTTCTTATTTCCATTACATTTTTTTTTGCAAATTTCTCTTCTTTTTTTTATAAATAATTTATGAAAATATTATTTATAGCTTGATATTTAACTATCTATAATTGATTGTTTTTAAAATTTATTTAAGAAAAAATAAAAAACGTTTTAAAAAAAAATAGAAGTTATAATAAAAAAAAAGATATGGGTGTTTATGTTTAAAAAGGAAGAATTATATTATAAAATTCCATATTAATAATTCCATTTTCCTCCTTTTTTTTAATCCAGATTGTGTAGTTTTCGAATTACATCTACCATTCGTGTTGCAAGGTTTATTGATGTTATTATTCCAACTTCATCAGATTGAGTTTCACCATGTCCTGTTCCTCCATAGTGTCCTGTTGGCATGTTATCTCCTACTACAATTCCACCTTGTATGTTAAAAAAGTCATGAATTGATGCTATTGTTGATTCTTGTCCTCCATTTCTAAATCCACCAGTAGTTATTGCTCCACATACCTTGTATTTGAAGTTATGTATACGTCTTAGTGGACGTAATCTGTCAATACATGATTTGGCAAGACCTGTCATATCACCAAAGTATACTGGTGATGCAAATATTAGCCCATCAGCATCTGCGACCTTTTGTGTTATTTCTACCATATCATCTGTGAATGCACATTTACCTGTTTTTATACATACTCCACATCCTACACAGTAGTTTATTTCTTTATCAGCTAGTGTAATTAGTTCTACTTCAAATTCATCTTCTTCATCTATTTTATCTAGTGCTGTTTTTGTGAGAAATTCTGTGTTTCCATCAACTCTTGGACTTCCCACTATTGCTACAACTTTTACCATAATTTTCCACCCTTTTATTATTTTTTTTTAGATTATTATTTTTTTTTTTATTCTCTCTCTTTTTTTTTCATTTGCATATGAATATTGTTTTATCATATGAAGATTATTTTTTTATTCCTTTACAGTTACAATTTATTGTTTTTGATGCAAAGTTAACATAATCTTCTACTATCTTATCCCAGTTAAATATATCCTCAACTCGACGTCGTCCACCATCAGCTAGTTGTTCTTCTATATTCTTGTTACTTAGAACATGTTCTATTTTTTCTTGTAATTGCTCTTTATTATTAGGTTTAATAAGATATCCTGAAATACCATCATCAACAACTTCCACAACTCCTCCTGATGCATATGCTATTGTTGGTGTATGACATGCATTTGCTTCTGATAATACCATTCCAAATCCTTCACGTGTAGATGGTAAAACAAGTAAATTTGCAAGTTTCATCTGATATATAAGTTCCTCATTTGTTAAATCCTGCATAAATTCTACATAATCACCAAGTTTATGATTATTAATATATTCTATGAGATTTTCTTTTTCAATACCTTTACCTACAATTACAAGCTTTATTCCTGGATAATTATCTTTAATATTATTTAATACCTCAAGTAAATGATCAACATGTTTATGTGGTACAAGACGTCCTACAAAAAGCAGACGATTTTTAGCAGTTTCATTACATTCCACTTTATCAATAGTATCTAAATCTACACCAATATACATAACATCTATATTTTTATTTTTTATGTTAAAATCATTTATTAATGAGTTTCTGGTTGCATCACTTATTGTTAATACTCTAGTATATGGTAGTTTTACAAGTATTTTCTCAGCTATTGATGCAAGTTTTGAAAATTGAATCCATTGATCATTACTATTTCTACTTGTATCATATATTGTTGCAATTAGTGGTGTTTTTGTTATCTTTGATGCAATAAGACCAGAAAGTAGTGGTGAGTATGCTTGTGCATCTATTATTGAATAGCTATGATTATTTATCCATGATATTACTGCTTTTAAATATTTTATAAAGTCAGTTTTTGATCTTATTGGTGGTTGTTTTATTACAGGTCCAAGTCTATGTATATTAACTCCATCTACCTGTTCATGATCAGGAGCATTATCAACTTTCATGGTTAATATATCAACTTCATGACCTTGTTCGACTAATCTTTTTGTTAGTTCATAGTATCTTCTTTCCCCTCCACCATTATAATGGGGAACGAAAAACTCAAGTATCATACAAAATTTCATTTATTTATAACCTTACTTTAATAATTTATTTATATATAAAAAAAAGAGTTTTCATCTTTTTTTTCTATTATATTAATTAATATTGTAACATCTAAATATAATAATATTTAGTAAATTATTTTTTTATTCTAATATTTTTTTTTGGATAAAAAAAAAGTAATAATTCAAAAAAAAAAATATTTAATCACAATAAGTGGAGTTGATAAATAATGGCAAAATTCACATTTAATGAAACATCAATAAAAGGAGTATATGTAATTGAAACACAAGTATTTGGAGATGAAAGAGGATACTTCATGGAAACATACCAAAAAGATATCTTTGATGAAGCAGGAATAGATGCAAACTTCGTACAAGATAATCAGTCAAGATCCAAAAAAGGAGTACTTAGAGGTTTACACTTCCAATATACACAACCTCAAGGAAAACTTGTACGAGTAATTAAAGGTGAAGTATTTGATGTAGCAGTAGATTTACGTTCTGATTCACCAACATATGGAAAATGGGAAGGTGTAATATTATCTGAGGAAAATAAGAAACAATTCTATATACCAGAAGGCTTTGCACATGGATTTGTAGTATTATCAGATATTGCTGAATTTACATATAAATGTACAGATTTCTACAATCCTGATGATGAGGGAGGAATTCTATGGAATGATCCTGAAATAGGAATTAACTGGCCAATAGATGATATTGATGAGATTATTTTATCTAAAAAAGATGAAAAATGGAAAACACTAGCTGAAACTAAAGATGATCTTAAATTCTAAAGATAAAAAAAAGAGGGAGAAAAAATAATATTTTAAATTTTATATAAAAAAGTAAGTTCTTTAGCTTAATTCTTTTTTATAAAATTAAATGAAAAAAAGGAGTTTTTTTAGATAAAAAAAATAATGTTTAAAAAAAAAGATTATTATATAATATTAATTTTTCTTTTTTTTAAATTCTTTAATATTATATATTATAGAATGTTATCATCTACTATTGCCATATTATAGTATTTTCGTGCATCAGGACTGTTTTTAAGTTTTGTTTTTAGTGATTTTTGGCTTTGTTTTTTGTATTTTTGTGCTAGTTTTAGTTGACTTTCTATAAATCCTTCATCTTCTACTAGATGCATTAATTTTTTTGCATATGTGTTTTCTGGATTTTCTATTTTTGCATGCATATTTGCTATTATATCATCATAATCTAAGTTAAATGCATCATTTATTTTGGTGATTTCATATATTATTTCATTTGCCCATGTTGTTAGTTTAATTTCTTTATTATCACGAGTTAGTCTCATTTCAGGGTTAAATGCTTCTTCTGCTACTTTTTCTTCGTTTATAAATCCTTCTTCTTGCCATTTAACATAGTCTGTTTCTTCTTTCATGAGAAGATATATTATAAATATGTGTAGAAATTTCATTTCATTTATTGATATTCCATTTTTATCAAATGGATTTATATCTACTGTTCTTAGTTCTATGTATTGTATTCCATCTTTTTTTAGTGATTTCATCATGTCTGTTGGATCTTTTGCTTTAAGTCTTATCTGAGTGTATAATTCTTTAGCTTCAGATAGTTCACCATCTTTTATAAATTGGTTTACATCATCAATAAAATGATCTACACTATCAAAACGAGGAAATAGTTCTTTTATGTTTTTATATCCACATGATGCATTTCTAAATGATGTTGCATTAGTACTATAGTATGCATTTTTATTATCTTTATGATTTGTTAGTTTTAGACATTCATCTATAAATGTTTCATCAGCTGCTATGGATGCTCCCATTAGGTATATGATGAGCCATCTGTATCTTAGGTAGTTTCGTACTATTTTTAGATATATTTGATCTTTAAATTCACGGTATGTGTAGTTTGAATCATAATTGTCATATAGTTTTTGTATTGTTTCATCTTTTAGTGAGAAGTTATAGTGTATTCCTGATATTAGTTGTTTTTTTGTTCCATATTTATTTGCTAGATTCATACGGTATTTTTCTGCATGCTGTCCATCTTTTTGGTTGTTGTATTTTGCTATTGGTATATCACTATCATCTTCTGGTAGTATTGGTGGTATTGATTGTGTCCATATGTATTCATTTGGCATTAGATTTTCATTTACTATATCAATTATCAAAGAAAGAAAGTTATATGTTTTATTTATTGTTTCAAATGTGGGTGTTACTATTTCTATTTGACTTTCTGAAAAATCGGTGGTTATGTATGGATTTTCAAGTTTGTCTCCGAATTGTTTTGGATGTGGAGTTTGTGTGAGTGTTGCATCATCATTTATTCTTACACCTTCTTTTTCAAGTCCAAAATTCCCTCTTTGTATGTCTTGTGGTGTAAGTATTTTTTGCATCGCTTTTATTGATTTCATAGTTATATTTTATGTGTTTGTATTATTAAATATTTTTAACAATGTTAAGATTAAAATAAATTAAATCAACATAAGATGAAAATATTATAAAAATTCCATTTTTAATAAAAAAAAAATATCATCTTTTAGGAGATTATTCAGGTTATTTTAAAATTATAAAAAAAAAGAAAAGGTTGTAACATTTATATAATAATGTCATAATGTCCTTTATTCTTTTTAAAAATAAGTGTTATTAAATTTAGCCTAACTAAAATGAGCCTAATTTTAATAACAAATATAATTATTATCTCAACTTTTATTTTTTTTGGTAAACTTAATATTTTTTTTAGCAGCAATGATCATTTTCTGATTCCATACATACACTGCATGTTGTTGGTATGTTTACTTTTTCTTTGTGTAGTTGACATAGTACTTCTTGTGTTTTTATTGTTTTACATACATGACAAAAGTGTGGAATTAAGTCTATTGATTGTAGTTCTCCATTCATTATATCTTTTGCCATATTTTTTATATAATCTTCAACTTCTGGATCAAAGTCTAATTCATGTCCTCGTTTATCACTGATATATTGAGATACTGCAGGTTGTGTTATATCTAGTAGTACTGAGATATCTTTTTGTTTCATTCCTAGGTTTAATAATTCTTTTGCAAGTTTTGATCTGATAGATGGGATTACATACCATACTACTATTTCACACGGTGGTTTCATTTTATATCTATTCCTCCAGAGTTTTATTATTATTAATTTAAAATTTAATTCCAATTATTTTTTTTGTATTTAATACAATATTATATCCTCATAACTATAGTTATATGATTTTTAGTATATAAATAATTTATTAATAAAATTCATACAATAAAAATAAGTATAAACTTCAAAAAAAAATATTTTTTCCAAATTATATAATATATTAAAAGTATCTTATTGAAAAAAAAGTAATTTATACTAAAAAAAACACATATATACTTAAAGAAAAAAATCAATACGAAAAAAAAAAATAATATTAAAAAAAAGATTAAAAAGGGGAAAATAATAAAATTGTAAAAAAAAGATAATAAAATTGGTGAGGTAATATGAATATAGAATGGTTTTATATTGCAGTAGTACTAGCATGTTCTGATATTCTTCATGGTATAATATGGCATACATTTTCAAACTTCTATATAATACTAGGAGATATAATACATAGCAAAGTAAAATCATCATTTACAACATGGATTATACATGAACTACTAGAAGCAATATTTCACTTCATAATATTAACACTAGTATTCCAGTCATTAACAATAGGAGTGCTTGCAGGATTTATACACTTTATAATAGATGTAGGACATCATTTCTACAATCTAAAATTAACACCAATACAACATAGAGCATTACACTTTGTAATAGAATCATTATTCTTTATGATAATATTATCACTCTAACCACCAATACCAATTTTCTTTTTATATCATACAATTAAAACTTTTCATTTCCTATTTTTTTTGATTTTTTTACATCTAATAACCCTAAAAAAAATACAACAACATCCATACCCCAGCTTTTATACATAACAATTATAAAATCATTAAAAAAACTAATTTAAATAAAAAAAAAGAGAGGACTGAATAAAACATGCCTGTAATAAATTTCACATACGATGAATTATTTAAAAAACTTGGAAAAGAACTACCAAAAGATGAACTAATAAACATACTACCAATGATATCAAGTGATGTGGAAGGATACGATGATAATGAAGTAAAAACTGAATTCTTCCCAAATAGACCTGATAACTACAGTGTTGAAGGAATAGTAAGATCACTAAAAGGATATCTTGACATTGAAGTTGGAATGCCAAAATATGACGTGAAAGAAACTGATATAACAATCAATGTAGATGAAAAACTTGAAGATATAAGACCATATGTAGCAAGTTGTATCATACGAAATGTAAGTATAAATGATGAACAACTAAAAAATCTCATGGAATTTCAAGAACATCTCCACTGGGTAATAGGACGAGATCGTAAAAAAGTTGCAATAGGAATACATGATCTTGATAAAACCGCTGGTGGACCATTCTATTATAAAGCAGGAATACCTGATGAAACCACATTTATACCACTAGAACATACAGAAGAACTCACACTTAATGAAATACTCCTAGAAAATGAAAAAGGAGAAAAATATGCAAAACTACTAGATGACTTCAAATACTATCCTTTAATTGTTGATAGTGAAGATAATATAATGTCAATGCCACCAATTATTAACAGTGATAAAACCAAACTTACAACAGATACTAAGAACCTATTTATTGATGTAACAGGAACAGAGCTAAATGCAGTTACAAATGCATTAAATATAATAGCAGCAAATCTCGCAGAAAATGGTGCAACAATAGAAACTATCACTGTAAACTATCCATACCATGAAAACCTCACATACCCAGACTTTGAATGTAGAGAAATGGAAGTACACCGTAAAGTTGCAGAAGAATACATTGGTATATCATTAACTGCTGATAAGATCGTTGAATGCTTAGAAAAAACACGTTTTGATGCAAAAAAAATAGATGAAGATACAGTCCTTGTAACAATACCAAGATACAGAATAGACATACTTCATGAAGTAGATCTAATTGAAAACATAGCATTTGGATATGGATTTAATGATCTTCCTGCTGAACTTCCAAACTTTTCAACTGTAGCAAATCCTGACCCAAAACGTGAATTTGATAAAATTGTAGAACAACTAATGATAGGACTAGGATTTACTGAAATTAAAAGTTTAATGTTAACAAGTGAAGATCAACACTACAAAAAACTTAACCATGAAATTGATGAAGAACACATAAGAGTATCACAGCCAATAACACAAGATCGTACAATGATCAGACAAACTCTTATAAATAGTCTACTTGAATTTTTAGAAGATAATAAACATGAAGAACTACCACAGAAAATCTTTGAAATAGGAGATGTAGCATATCTTGATGAAAGCAAAGAAACAAAGATGGTTACAGTTAAAAAACTAGCAGCAGCACAAATATCAACAGAAGCAAACTTCACAACAATCAAATCAATAGTAGAATCATTCGTATCAAACATGGGCTTTACTATGACACTTGAAGATTCAGATAATCCAACATTTATAATGGGAAGATGTGCAAAATTCACAGCAACACCAATGTTTAACAATACACCATTCACATTTAAAGGATACTTTGGTGAAATAAGTCCTGATGTACTAACAAACTTTGAACTTGAATATCCAACAATAGCATTTGAAGTAGAATTTAGTGAAAATAAAGAAGAATAATTCTTTTATAAATAATTCATCTTCTATCATCTCTTTTTTTTTATTTACAATTTTCTCTTTTTTTGAATTTTATAAAATAAAAATCTATTTAAATATTCTATTTTTTTTGTGAAATTTCTTTATTTATTAAGATAATATGAATTGTTCGTAGTAAAATTAATAAAGTAATTTTATTATAAAAATTCAATTTAACTTATATATATTTAAAACTATATAATTATAAATCATGAAATATCGGGAACTCGGAAAAACTGGGATTAAAGCATCAATTCTAGGATTTGGAGCTATGCGTCTTCCATTACTTGATGAAAATCCAGAACATGTTGATATAAAACAAACAACACAAATGCTAGAATATAGTATTGAACATGGAATTAACATGTTTGACACGGCATTAGTATATCATACAACAGATCGCAAAAAGCCGGGAGTAAGTGAGACCATTCTTGGTGACATTTTAAGTAGTGGGTTCTCAGATAAACTTCATATATCGACAAAGATGCCCTCATGGGAAATGAAATCATGGGAATATGTTGATAGAACATTAGATTTACAATTAGAACGTCTTAATTTAGACCAAATAGATTTATTCTTTGTACATTCTATCAAGGATTCCTATTATAATGAAATCAAAGAAGCTGGACTCTATGAATTTGTAGATAGAATCTTAAGTGATGGTCGTATAAAACATGTATGTTTTTCAACACATGGTTCATATGATCTTTTATGTCAAATACTAGATGATTATGATAAGTGGGAGTGTGCATTAACACAACTTAATTATCTAGATGATGATGAAAATCCAGGACTACGTGGTGTTAAGAAATTAGATAAACTTGGTCTTGGAACAATGATTATGGAACCTCTTCGTGGAGGAAAACTTGCAACTAATCAGCCCCCAACAGTTAAAAAAATATTTGATAAATCTGAAAAACAGTTGAAATCAATACAATGGGCTTTCAATTATCTTTGGGATAAAAAAGAAGTTGATTGCATACTAAGTGGAATGTCGACATTAGATCAGGTACAAGAAAATATAGCATTAGTAGATAATGCTGAAATTGGAATGTTATCAGATCAAGATCGAGAAATTCTTAAAGAGGTAAAAAGTGAATATGATCACTTAAATAGTATACCATGTACAGGATGTAATTATTGTATGCCATGTCCATCTGGTGTTAATATTCCTAAATGTATACGAGAATATAATATGGATAAGCTAGGTGATAGTTGTGTTGATTCAGTACAATATCGTTTCCATATGCATGAAGATAGACAAGCTCATAATTGCACAATGTGTGGTGAATGTTTAAGTGTTTGTCCACAAAATATCAATATTCCAGAAAAATTAAAGCTCATTAACAAACATTTTGGAGCTTAAATGATATTATGACGAGGGAAATAATGGTAGTTAATTTAATTCCTCGTGTTCTAACACTTGAAATAACCGTAGTGGAATTATTTAATGAAATAAATAAAACATTTGACAATGATATAATTGTTAATTTTGAAGGCATTGAATGTATGAATGTTAGTTTTGCACAAAAATATAATGTGTATAAACGTAAAAGTCCGAAGAATATTACGGAAATAAACTTACATGAATTTGCCCCATTAATGAGTGTATCAGCAAATTTATTTGAATATTAAAGTAAGATAAAAAAAAAGATATGATAAATTATTCTTACTTTAATTTTCATTTTTTAAAAAATATTAATATCAAAAGGATGTTCCCTTGAAAAAAAACTATAAAAAAAAATTAGTGAATAGAAAAAACATAAACTCCTTAAATGTGAAATAATAAAAAAAAACATGACCACCTATATTAAAATAAAAATTAACAACCCTAATTACTCTTTTTCATTATAAACTCTTTTAAATTTTGTATATAAAATTAAAATATTTTCTATTTTTATTTATTTTATAAAGTACCATATTAATTTAGAATTTTTATATGAAAAATATTAGAATTTCTATATTATTATATCCTTATTCATTTAATAGAAGTCTTAATTTATTAAGATGTATTTCTATTTTATATTCTATTTACTTATACTTAAATTATATTTTTAGGATTTTTCACTGTTTAATACTACTTTTTAGTATGTTAACATATATATGTGATTTTAAAATTTATCATAAATAAATAAGTAGATATAAATAATAATATTTTGTTACAATAAAAATTATAATTATTAAAACAAACATGAAAAATAAAAACTATACTTTTAAAAACATGAGATTATATATATAATATACATGTCTCAATTTAATTTACAATCAACATACAAACCTTTAGGAGATCAACCTAAAGCAATAAATTCAATTGTAAACAACTTCCAAAATGGAATAAAAGAACAAACACTAGAAGGAGTAACAGGATCAGGGAAAACCTTCACAATGGCAAATGTAATAGAACAACTAAACAAACCAACACTCGTCATGTCACACAACAAAACACTAGCAGCACAACTATATGAGGAATTTAAGGAATTCTTCCCAGATAATGCGGTTGAATACTTTGTAAGTTACTTTGACTACTACCAACCAGAAGCATACGTAGCACAAACAGACACATTTATAGACAAAGAATCCACAGTAAATGAAGAAATAGACAGACTAAGACACTCAACAACACAATCACTACTAACACGTGATGATGTAATTGTTGTATCAAGTGTATCATGTATCTATGGTATAGGATCACCAGAAGATTACCTAGAATTTACATTAACATTAGAAAAAGGTGAAATAACTACACGTGATGCAATACTAAAATCACTAGTAGATATGCAATATCAACGAAACAACACAGCACTTGAACGTGGAAACTTCAGAGTAAATGGAGATGTAATTGAAATCTTCCCAATAAATGCAAATTATGCAATAAGAATAGAATTATGGGGAGATGAAGTAGATGTAATATACAAAATAGACCCCCTTAAATCAAGCATAATTGAAGAAGTACAAAAAATCATAATATTTCCAGCAAAACACTTTGTAATATCACAACAAAAACAAGATGTAGCAATAAAAAACATACTCGAAGAACTAGATGATCGCTTAAACACACTAAAAGCTGCTGGAAAACTACTTGAAGCACAACGACTTGAACAAAGAACCAAATATGACATGGAAATGATAAAAGAAATAGGTTACTGTACAGGAATTGAAAACTATTCAATGCACATGAATGGACGTAAGTGGGGTGAAACACCATTTTCACTTCTTGGATACTTCCCAGAGGATTATCTTACAATAATTGATGAATCACATGCAACAATACCACAAATTAGGGGAATGTATGCAGGTGATAATGCACGTAAAACAAACCTGGTAGATTATGGCTTCAGATTACCAAGTGCTAAAGAACACAGACCTCTTAAATTTGATGAATTCATGCGACTTCAAAACCAAATACTATATGTATCAGCAACACCAGCAGCATTTGAATTAGGACGAAGCAAAAACAAGGTTGAACAAATCATCAGACCAACAGGACTAGTTGATCCAAAACCAATAATAAGACCAGTGAAAAACCAGGTAGATGACTTACTTGGTGAAATAAAAATAAGAGCCAATCGTGATGAACGAGTTCTTATAACATCACTTACCAAGAAAATGGCAGAAGATCTAACAGACTACTATATCAAAATGGGAATAAGAACACGCTACTTACATTCTGAAATTACAACACTTGAACGTACAGAAATTATAGATGAACTTAGACGTGGAGAATTTGATTGTCTAGTAGGAGTAAACCTGCTTCGTGAAGGACTTGACATACCTGAAGTATCTCTTGTTGGAATACTTGATGCTGATAAAGAAGGATTTCTAAGATCACAAACATCTCTAATTCAAACCATAGGACGAGCATCAAGAAATGTTAATGGAGAAGTAATACTATATGCTGATAATCTTACAGATTCCATAGTAAATGCTGTAAATATCACAAAAAGAAGACGAAAAATACAAATGAAATACAACAAAGACCATAATATTACACCAAAAAGTGTAGTACGAAAACTTAAAATAAAAGACAGAAAAGATCAAATAGTAGATGAAATTAAAGACTTCGATAATGTAACAACTGACGAAATAGAATTAATCATAAAAGACTTAGAAGACATGATGCAAAAAGCAGCAGCAGATCTAGACTTTGAAAAAGCTGCAAAATTACGAGATGAAATTAAAAAATTAAAAGAGGAATAAGCTTATGCAGACAGAAGAAAATATAAGAAAACAAGCTATAGCAGATCGTAAAATAATCATAAAAGGGGCACGAGAACACAACTTAAAAAATATAGATGTAACAATACCACGTGATGAATTCATAGTAATAACTGGACTAAGTGGATCTGGTAAATCATCACTAGCATTTGACACCATATACTCAGAAGGACAAAGAAGATATATGGAATCACTCACCTCCTATGCAAGACAATTTTTAGGACAAATGGAAAAACCAGAAGTAGACTACATAGAAGGACTATCTCCTGCTATATCAATTGACCAGAAAACAACAAGACTAAATCCCAGATCAACAGTAGGAACAATTACAGAAATATATGACTACCTAAGATTACTATATGCAAGAATAGGAATAGCACACTGTCATAACTGTGGTCAGGAAATATCACAACAAACACCAGGACAGATAGCTGAAACAATTATAGATGACTATAATGAAAAAAGAATCTATCTACTAGCACCAATTATTAAAGCAAAAAAAGGAATGCATAAAAAAGTATTTGAAGAATATAAGAAAAAAGGATTTGTACGAGTACGTGTAGATGGACAAATAAGATCTCTTGATGAGGAAATTGTACTTGAAAAAAATGTTAAACATACAATAGAACTTGTTGTTGATAGATTAAAAGTAATAAATAATGAAAACTTTAGAAAAAGACTAGTTGAATCAGTAGAAACAGGAGTAAAACTAACAGATGGACTAATTGCAGTAATAGATGCAGATGATCCTGATAATGAACATATCTATTCTGAAGAAATGGCATGTCCTGAATGTGGAGTAAGTTTTACTGAGATAAGTCCACGTATGTTTTCATTTAACAACCCAAGAGCAGCATGTCCTGAATGTAATGGAATTGGAAGTACACTAGAAATAGATCCAGAACGAGTAATACCAGATCAAAGCTTAAGTATACGCCAAGGAGCAATCAAACCATGGAGTAACTCAAAAGACACAGAACGATATTACAATAAGATACTTGAAGCACTCGCAGAACATTATGATTTTAGTCTTGATGTTCCATATCATGATCTTCCTGAAAAAATACAAGACATACTAATGTATGGAACACTTGATGAAAAAATAACATTCTACTTTGAAACACGTAGTGGAAAACAACAAAAAGTAGTAAAACCATTTGAAGGTGTTCTTGCAAACATGAAACAACTCTATATGGAAACACCATCAAAATACAAAAGAAAAGCACTAAAAACCTACATGGTATTTGAAGATTGTCCTCGATGTCATGGAGACAGACTAAAACCTGAAATGCTAGCTGTTACAGTAGGTGATATGAACATAGCTGATGTAACTAAATTATCACTTAGTGATTCATTAGAATTCTTTGAAAATCTAAAACTAAATGAACGACAAGAATTTATAGGTCGTGAAATACTAAAAGAAATCAGAGAAAGACTAGAATTTCTAAATGATGTAGGACTTAGCTATTTAACATTAGCTCGTTCATCAGGAAGTCTATCAGGTGGTGAAGCTCAACGTATTCGTCTTGCAACTCAGATTGGTAGTAGACTTATTGGTGTATTATATGTTCTTGATGAACCAAGTATAGGATTACATCAACGTGATAATATGAAACTTATTCATACTCTAAAACAATTACGTGATCTTGGAAATACATTAATTGTTGTAGAACATGATGAGGAAACAATACTTGAAGCTGATAATGTATTAGATATTGGACCTGGAGCAGGAGATAATGGAGGACTTCTTATAGCTCAGGGAACACCTGAGGAAATTCGTGAAAATAAAAACTCAATAACAGGAGACTACCTATCTGGTCGTAAAAAAATAGAAGTACCAAAAACCAGACACCAAGGTAATGGTAAAACAATTAAAGTTATAAATGCATATGAAAATAATCTAAAAAATATAAATGTTGAATTTCCACTTGGAAAATTTATCTGTGTAACAGGAGTATCAGGATCAGGTAAAAGTACACTTGTAAATGAAACATTATATCATGGAATATATGAAGCAAAAACTCGAAAACACAAATTTAAAGTAGGAAAACATGATCGTATTGAGGGAATTGATAATATTGATAAAACAATAGTAATAGATCAATCACCAATAGGACGAACACCAAGATCAAATCCTGCTACATACATAGGACTTTTCACATATATTCGTGACTTATTTGCACAAACTCCAGAAGCAAAACAAAGAGGATATAAACCAGGACGATTCAGTTTCAATGTAAAAGGTGGAAGATGTGAAGCATGTAAAGGAGATGGAATTGTACAAATAGAAATGCACTTCCTATCAGATGTTTATGTTCCATGTGAAGTATGTGGAGGAAAAAGATACAATCAAGATACACTTAATATCAGATACAAAGGAAAAAACATAAATGATATTTTAGAGATGACTGCAGATGAAGCATTAGAATTCTTCGAAAACATACCAAAAATAAAAAGAAAACTTCAAACTCTAGTAGATGTAGGACTTGGATATGTGAAACTAGGACAACCTGCAACAACCCTATCAGGTGGAGAAGCACAACGTGTAAAACTTGCAAAAGAACTAAGTAAACCAAGTACCAATAACACAATGATAATACTTGATGAACCAACAACAGGACTTCACTTTGAAGATATAAACAAACTACTAAAAGTACTACAAAAACTAAGAGATCAAGGAAATACACTTGTTGTGATAGAACATAACCTTGATGTTATAAAAACAGCAGATTATATCATTGACCTTGGACCTGAAGGAGGAGTAGATGGAGGAGAAATCATAGCAACAGGAACACCTGAAGAAATTGCAGAAAGTGGAACATACACAGGTAAGTATCTTAAAGCAATGCTTGAAAAATAAATACTCCCCCCTTCTCCTTTTTATTTACTTTTATACTCCTATTTTCCTATAAATTAACAAAAAAAACTTTATTTTTTCATTTTTAAAAAAAAGTAATAGTAAAACTAGGTTAAATTAATAAAATCATGATCAAAAATTAAAACATTTTTGTATAGTTTAACTAAAAAAGGAAAATATTATATATTAAACTAAAATATAGTTATATGTGATTAAGAGTATTTTTTAGTAGTATATAATAAACTAAAATTTTCTTTAATTAAAGTAAAAGAAAAAGATTTAGTTTATAATAATTATACTTCAATATTGACATTAAAAAAATATATTTTAATAGTTTAACAAAAAATAAAGGAGATATTATGCAATTACAATTCTTAGGAACTGGTGGTGGAAGATTTGCAACTATCAGTCAAAAACGTATGACTGGTGGTTTTCGAATTGATGACATCGATGGTAAGAATATACATATCGACCCAGGACCTGGAGCTTTAGTAAGAAGCCATCAATATGGATTAAATCCTCGGAAAATTAATTTATTATTGGTAAGTCATTGTCATACTGATCATTATAATGATGCTGAAGTACTAATTGAGTCAATGACACAAGGTATGACTAAAAAAGCAGGGCATGTAATTGGAAGTACGAGTGTTATATATGGTCATGAAGAACTTGGACCTTGTATATCTCAATATCATCAATCAAAACCTAAAATCTCTTGTCTTAAACCAGGTGATGAGGTAGTTGATGATAATATAAAAATTCGTGCAACTAAAACAAATCACAGTGATCCTACATGTGTTGGTTTTAACATTCAATGTGGAAACTTCAACCTTAGTTATACATCTGATACTGAATATTTCCCCGAGTTAGCAGATGAACATAAAGAGGCAGATATACTAATTGGTAATGTCATAAAAGAAGGTGAAAGAAAAATTAAGGGTCATCTTAGAACAATTGATTTTAAACAATTAATTGAGGAAGTACAACCAAAAATAGCTATTATGACACACCTTGGTGTAAATCTGATAATGAATAACCCTTTCCAAAATACAAGAACAATAACAGAAGAAACAGGTATTAGAACTATAGCAGCAACAGATGGATTAACAATGAATCTTGACCAATACCTATAATAAATAATGTGAAAAGATTCACCTAAAGGATAATATTTAAAACTAAAGGTAAGTTTTATGTACTTTTAAGAATATAAGTATTATTTAGTAGTAAGTTAATTTTCATTTTTTACTGCTTATTTTTTTTTTAAATTAAAATAAGCCCTGATGGCTCAGCCAGGAACAGTACCTGACTCGTAATCAGGGGGTCGGGGGTTCAAATCCCCCTCGGGGCTTAAACTATTTTATAAGAGAATTAAAAAAATTACTTCTTTTTTTTTATTTTAAATTATTATACACTACTTTTTTTTAGAAATTTAATGAACTTATTCTATTGTATCAGGATGTATGAATCCTGCTCGTATCATATGATCTGCTATTACCATGTTACATGCAGCTTCTGCTACTGTTGTTATACGTGGACAGATACATGGGTCATGTCTTCCTTCAATTTCAATTGTTGATTCACACATTCCTTCAAGATCTACTGTGTTTTGTATTCCATTTACTGATGGTGTTGGTTTTACTGCAATTGTTAGTATTATTGGCATTCCATTTGACATTCCACCAAGTATTCCACCAGCATTATTTGTGGTTGTTATTATATTACCATTTTTATCTAGTGTTATTGGATCATTCATCTGGCGTCCTGTTAAATTTGCTGCTTTAAAACCAATTCCTACCTCAACACCTTTTACAGCTCCTATATCCATTAATGCTTTTGCAAGATCTCCATCTAGTTTATCAAATACTGGTTGTCCTAGTCCTAGTGGTACATTATCTATTATTATTTCAACAATTCCACCTACACTGTTTCCATCTTGTTTTTGTTTTAGTATTTCATCTTCCATAAGTTGTGCAACTTCTAAATCTGCACATCTAACATTATTTTGTGTGATGTTTTGTTTTATTTCATCAATTGTGTATTTTTTTGTACTTTTTATGTTGTGTATTTGTGTTACGTGTGCTGTTGTTGTAATATTAAATTGTTCAAGTAGTTTTTTACTTACTGCTCCTCCAATTACATGTCCTATGGTTATTCGTCCACTTCCTCGTCCTCCACCATTGTAGTTGTAATTTTTAAATTTCTGATTCCAGCATAGGTCTCCATGTCCTGGTCTTGGCTTGTTTTTTAGGTTGTCATAGTTTTTACTTCTCTGATCTTGGTTTCGTATTATTGCTGTTATTGGTGTTCCATCTGTTTTTCCTTCAAATATTCCTGATAGTATTTCTACTTGATCTTTTTCATCACGTGGTGTTGTGATGTTACTTGTTCCTGGTCGTCTTTTATTTAGTTCTTCTTGTATGTCTTGTTGTGTTAATGGTAGTCCTGCTGGGCATCCATCTATTGTTGCACCTAGTGCTTTTCCATGACTTAGTCCAAATGTTGTTACTTTAAATATTTCTCCTGTTGTATTTGCACTCATATTATTTAATTCTCCTTTCAATTTTTTATTTTTTTTTATCAAAAGATTATGTGTATAAAAAAGGTGGTTTGGTATTTTTTAATTAAAAATTTAATAAAAAAGTTTGTAGGGGTGGTTATTTATCCCTATTTAGGTTTTTTACTGATTGTTTTATTGATTGTTCATATTGTGGTATGTGTTTTTTGATAAATTGATTTATCTTTATAATCTCAGGTTGGGTTTGTCTTTTTTTAGTTGTGTGTTTTATGTTTGTGGTTTTTATCCATTCATATATCCATTCATCTGGTATATCTTCGAGTGGATATATTGTGTTTTGGTCTTTTTTTTCTTCAATTTTCTGGGAGTTTATCATTTGATTTAGGTATTGGTTTATGAATTGTGTTAGTGTTTGGTTGTTTGTATATTTTATATTCTCATCATTATCATTATGTGTTATTGTTATTCCATATTTTCTCTGGTAAGGTTCTAGTATTATGTTTGATAGTATGTCTTCTGGTTTATCTGTGTTTGGTGTGTATATGTGGTCTTTTGGTTTTATCTGGTTTTTTAGTGTTCTTGATGTTTTTATGCATATTTTCTGAAATAGTTTTGAGCGTATTATAGGTATTTGAGGATAGGTTTCATGGAATGTGTCTTCTTTTTTTCGTGAGAATTTTGAGAATTTTAGGTTGTTTATGTAGATTGTATTTTGATAGAAGCTTATGTATCGTGTGTCTACTCCTATTTTATTTAGTGTTTTTATAATTTGACGTGTTTTTGTATCCATTATATATTTTCCCTTTTTTTTATGATTTTAGTTTTTTGATTATTTGTGTGGTTTGTTTTGTATCTAGTTGTCCTGGTGCTGATGTTTCTTCTATTGATGCATATGTTATTGGTGATCCCATGATTGGTCCTATTATTCGTGTGTATGTTCCAAGTTTATCCATTGAAATAGCTACTAAATTATCATGTTCCATCATTAATTGTAGGATTATGTATGTATCTTCAAGAGTATGTGGTTTTACTGCTATTTTTGGTATGACACCTATATCAGATGCCTCATTTATTATGTTTTTAAGGTATTGTTTTTCTGGTGTTTTATCAAAATTATGATATGATATAATTGTCTTATTTGCAGCATCAATTACCTGATTTCTAAGTTCAGGTTTCGTCATATATTCAATATCAGTATATTCAACTAGTGGTGCATTATCACATAGTATTTTGATACGTTCATCATCAGATCCTTTAAAGTATCCTCCCTCATCTTCTGTACGATTTGTTAGAATAATTGGCTTGTCTGTATAATTTTGTATTTCTATTATTATATCATGTACCATAGTTGATGTTACATTTTTTATTGTATCAACACGTAGTTCAATATAATCCACATTATCTAGATTCATTGTTTTTAGTGTTTCTAGAATTTCTTCTTTATTTTCTTTTATTATTGATCCACATACGCCTGTATTAATAGTAAAACCTTCCATAAATTTTTTTATTCATATAATATATATTTCTATTTCATGTAATATTTTTAATTTTATGATAAAACCATCATATCATATAATAAACTATTATAATATAATATTATACCCATAAATAAAAAAATACAGATAAAACATAAATACTAACTAACAAAAAAAAACATGAAAAAAAAAGTAGTGGGTGAGATAATAATGAAAATGATAAGTTTTGGAATTGATATATCAGACAATGACATATCATGTAGTGAAGAGCTAATAATAGCAGTAGAAGATGATCTTTATAAAATAGAAGATGCAGGAGCACAATTTGCAAGAATTACCAATATAACAGGTGATGATCTAGTAATAACAGCAGTGATAGATGATGATGACAAACTAAAAGAAGTAAATCAGGCAATATTTGATGTACTTAAAAATAATGCATTAGGATTTGAAGACCTAAATGGAGTCGGAAAAACAGAACAAGAAGCAGGAGAAGGAATATCATATGTTGAAATTGATCTTAATAAGAAATTCTATCCTGATGCAATAATTGTAGCTTTTGACACATACTGTGGTGAAGCATTTGTAGATGATGTAGCAAAACAAGCATATAATGCAGCAAAAGGAATAGATGGTGTAGCAGATATTGGAGTAAGTTCTACAAAAGGAATAAAACACATACCAGGAGTAGGATATGTATCATCAAAAACAGATGATCCAGTAGTAGTAGTTGCAGTTGAGGATATTCATCAGGTAGGTGTAATAGCAGGTGCAATAATAGGAGCAGTTCTTGGATATAGAAATACATATCTTGTAAAACGTGGAACACCAACAAATGTAATACCAGGAAGTGTAATATTTACAGTATCTGCAATATTAAATAGTAATGTAATGGACTTAGCTGAACCATTTAGCTATATTATGAGATTACTTAAAAAATAAATAATTTAAAATACTTAGGATAAGAATTATATTTTTTTATATCCAATTTATAAAATTTTACATAATCTTTTCCTTTTTATTTTCTACTTTTTTTCTTAGCTTACATGTTATAGTTTTTAAATTAAAGATATCTATAAAAGATAAAACTTAATATTAATGATTTACATAAATTATACTAGAATAATCAATAATAAAAAAAATAATAATATTTTTTTATAAATATATAAGGAACAATTTGAAGTGGAGATAGAATAGTGATACTTTTAAATAAGGGCACAAATATTGTTGTGCAAGGAATTACTGGAAAACAAGGAAGATTTCATACAAAAGAAATGTTAGATTACAATACAAATATTGTAGCAGGAACAAGCCCAGGAAAAGCTGGACAAACAGTAGAAGGAGTACCAGTATATAATACTATTGAGGAAGTAAAAAGATACCATCCTGAAGTAAATACAAGTATTATATTTATACCTGCACCATTTGTAAAAGATGCAGCATTTGAAGCAATATCAGAACTTGACCTGGTAATTATTATCACAGAACACATACCAATCCATGATTCAATGGAAATAGTAGAATATGCAAAAGAACATGATACTGTAGTAATAGGACCAAACACACCAGGAATAATCACACCAGAAATTGGAAAAGTTGGAATTATGCCAACACACATATTTAAAAAAGGAAACATAGGTCTTGTATCAAGAAGTGGAACATTAACATATGAAATAGCAAGTGAAATATCAGACTCAGGACTTGGAATAAGTACAGCAATAGGAATAGGTGGAGATCCAATCACAGGACAAAACTTCATAGATGTACTTAAAAAATTCGAAGAAGATCCAGATACAGAAGCTATTGTAATGCTTGGTGAAATAGGTGGAATAGCAGAAGTAAAAGCTGCAAAATATGCACAAGAACATCTAACAAAACCTATCATATCATTTATTGCAGGAGTATCTGCACCACAAGGAAAACGTATGGGACATGCAGGTGCAATAATTGAAGGAACAGATGGAACAGCAGAAAACAAAAAAGAACTACTTAAAAGTTTTGGAGCACATGTAGTAGATAAGCCAAGTGAAATTGTAGCAGTAATCAAATCACTATAAGGTTTATATGAAAATTTTTCCAAAAAAAATAGGAAAAAAAATAGGAAAAAAGACAGTAATTCAAAAAAAAATATACCTAAACACCCATAAACTTTTTTTTTATTCTTTTTTTATAAGCAACACTTTTTTTCTAATTATTAGCAGACAATCTTAAATAAATTAATCATTAATACTAACTATAAATTATCATACTTTTTTTTTATTAAATAATATGAACAACAAAACTATAGAACAAATATAACAATACAAAAAAAAAGATAAAAAATAACTTTCATAAAAAAAAAAACTTAAATAAAAGGGATGTGTAAGTAAAAATGCAACTAAGTGAAAAAGAAATCCTAGAAAAACTAAAAACAGGTGAAATAAGACTCTTTGAAATAGAAAAATACACAAACACAGCAAATGAAGCAACAGATATAAGACGAAAATACATAGAAAATGAAACCAAAGTACAACTACCACATATAGCAAGCTACTCAATAGACATGACAGATACAGCAGCAAAAAATATAGAAAATCAAATAGGAACAATCCAAATACCAGTAGGAGTAGTAGGACCAATCGAAATAAATATGGATAATGAAACATTCAAAACATACGTACCAATGGCAACAACAGAAGGAGCACTACTTGCAAGTGTTAACAGAGGATGTTCAACTATACGAAAATCTGGTGGATGTAATGTATCAATACTAGCAAATCAAATGACACGAGCACCAGTAATTAAAACCAAATCAACCCGAGATGCAAATCAACTAAAACAATGGATAAAAAACAACTTTGATGAAATAAAAAAAGTTGCACAAAGCACAACAAGCCATGGAAAACTACTAAAAATAGATCCAATAGCAATAGTAGGACGATATGTATACCCAAGATTTGTATTTGACTCAGGTGACAGTATGGGTATGAACATGGTAACAATCGCAACAGAAGAAGCATTAAAACTAATTGAAAAAGAAAATGACATAGATGTAATAGCACTAAGTGGAAACTTCTGTGTAGATAAAAAACCATCAGCAATCAACATGATTGAAGGACGAGGAAAAAGTGTAGTAGCAGAAGTAATAGTACCAAAAGAAGTTGTTGAAAAAACACTAAAAACAACAACACAAGAAATAGTAGAAGTAAACTACTCAAAAAACCTACTTGGATCAGCTATTAGTGGAAGTTTCGGATACAATGCACACTTTGCAAACATGGTAGCAGCACTATTTCTAGCAACAGGACAAGACCCAGCACACGTAGTTGAAGCAAGTCTTGGAATAACAACAGCAGAAAATGAAAATGGAGATTTATACTTTAGTGTTACACTACCAGATTTACCAGTTGCAACAGTAGGTGGAGGAACACGTCTTGAAACAGCAACAGAATCACTTAACTTAATCGATGCTAAAGGATCTGGAAAAGTTAATAAATTTGCATCAATAGTAGCAGGTATAGTACTAGCAGGTGAACTATCACTAGCTGGAGCTCTTGCAGCAGGACACCTAGCATCAGCACATAAGAAACTTGGACGATAATAGAAAATATTTTTAAATATAATAAAATTCAAAAATAACAAAAAGAAAAAAAAAATACATAGGAAGGAATCAAAAATATGAAAGTTTCACCGAAACAATTCATTAAAGACTACATTGCTATGAGTAGATATATAGCTCTAGGATCACTTGATGGTATACTAACTGTAATGAGTATATCACTCACAGCAGCAGTAGCAGCAATAGCAGGAGGACATGCAAACCCTGTAACTGTAGGATTAACAGGACTAAGTGGTGGAATAGCTCTTGCATTATCAAATGGATTTGGATCATACATAGGCGAACATGCAGAAGAAGAAAAAGATATGAGAACTCTTGAAAATAAGATGCTTCTTAATAATAAACAATTAAATGATACAATTATCGAAGAAAAAGCAAAATACAGAGTACGCCTAAGTATGATTACTCATGGATCATCTAGTTTTCTAGGATCATTTATACCATCAATACCATTTTTCATACTACCTGATATATACTCAGCAATAGCAGGAACACTAATAATATGTTTCGTACTTCTAATAATACTTGGATCATACCTAGGACACATATCAAAAGAAAGTATGAAAAAAACAGCTGGACAAATTGTAGCTGTAGGAATACTTATTGTAATAATAAGTTACCTTATGGGAGGAGGACACGGATAAAAAAAAAACTACTCCTAATATAACCCCTTTTTTTTAAACTAATTTTTTTTTATTTGAAATGGAGAAATAATATAATGTTATATAAATATCATGTAGTACTACTAAAAGATGATGTAATAATCACAGATAAATATTATAAAAAAGATGAAAAACCAGATATGGATGAATATCAGAAACTAAAAGATCAAACAGGAGCAACAGAAATAATACTAAATACAATAGATGATGATCCACTAAATTCAATAATCAAAGAAAATATAGATATCTAAAAATATATATAATCTCCCTTCCAATAATTCTTTTTTTTATTAAATACTTTTTTTTCATATCCATAAAAGCTAACATTATCATATTCTAAATGCTAAATAGTATCTTATCATATGGAGATTATTTGTTTCTGTAATAATTCAAATAATAGTGTTAGATTCTTTAAATATGGGTTGAAAAAATATTATTTTTAAAATATTTGAGTTTCTACTATTTTTTTATATTAGATTAGATATATTATTATAATAACTAAAGTACTAATCGATTATAAGGGGAGGTGTATTTATGTCTATGAAATATAATTATATTTTTGCTATTCTTGCTATTATTTGTGGAATTATTGGTACTTTCATTGCATTTTTTATGTCTGTATTTAGTGAGGATTTAATTTTTAATGCTTTAATGGCACTGATTTCTACTATTTTTGGTGGAATTAGCATGTGGCTTTATAGTAAAGATCCATTTAAGTCTTGTGTATTATATGTTCTTTGTGCTTTTGGTGTTTTAATTGGTATTTTTATTTTTGGAATTCCAGCATTTTTATTATTTTTAATGGCAGCTATTGGTGCTTATATGGAACGTGATAAGGTTGATATTCCAATTAGTCCTACAGCAGAAGTTCATACTTTTGGAGAACAATCAGCAACTCAGCAATTTAGCAGACCACCTGTGGATACTAATAAGTACTGGATAATTCATATTATTCTTGTTATTATTTTAATTTGTATTCTTGGTGCTTCTATGGTATATGATTCTGCACCTGCTGAAAATGAGACTGTGCTTAATGTTACTAATATTTCTATTACATCTGAGGGTTATTCTCTTTATACTGTAAAATGTGATATTGTACCACTTGAGAATTTCAGTTATCTTGAAATGCAGGTTATATTCTATGATAGTAGTGGAGCTGTTATTGGTAAGAGTCCTCTAGCTTGGAATATAAATAATCCTGTTGCTAATGAGACAATTAAAGCATCAGGTAGAGCTACTACTGATAGTTCTTCAACAAGACCTGCTCGTGCTGAAATTTATATTTATGATAGTGTCTTTAGTGGTAATGATACATCTGAGGCTGTTTATCATAAGACTGTAAATATTTCATCAAAGTAGATTGATAGTTGGATATAAAATTTATTTTTTCTTTTTTTCTTTTTTTATTAGTTTTTGTTAAATTTTTTCTTTTATATTTTTGATATTGTTTTATTTTTCTATTTTGAATTTAGCTTATTTTTATCATGATTTATTATAATTAATTATATTTTTACTGGCTTTTAGTAATGATTTATAATGATATTTAAACAAAATATTTATATACTATTAATAAAATAGTAAGTAATACGTATATAATTAGTTTAGTTTGTCTAAAACAAAACAGTTCGCTTTGAGTTATGAGTTTTTTTTTCGACTATATTTTTAACTTATACTAACTCAAATAAAAAGAAATAATATTCATTTTTTCCCACTACAAAAAAATGATATTAATTAAAAAAACATGACTATAATTATACGTTACTTATTTGATTATACAGGAATAAAAAGTAGTATGAAATCAAAACTACTTTTTAAATTATCTTTTTTTTTAAAATAAATTTTAATTTTTAAATTAACTAATTTTAATAAATATTTATAATAAAACTTCATACCTTTTATAATGATTAATCATAACTACTACTATTCTAATCAAACTTAATTTTAAAATTACAAAATAAACTTTTTAAAATTTACTAAAAACCTTGCTGTTAATTTCCTTTCATTTTCCGGTCATTTGAAAAAAAATTACCAAAAAGTATATATAGAACATAAGATATAGTCATTATTACGTATATAATTAGTTTAGTTTGTCTAAAACAAAATAATTCGTTTTGGGTTATAAGTTTTTTTTCGACTATATTTTTAACTTATAATTTAAAATAAAGATAAAAAATATCATCTCCCACTACAATTTGATATTTTTTATAAAAATGTAACTATTCTTATACGTTACTTATTTGATTATACAGGAAAAAATAAAAGTAGTAAAAGTTTTAACTACTTTTAAATATCTTTTTTTTAAAAAATAATTACTTAAAAAACTCAAATTACTATTTTAATAACAATTTTATCTTTAAAAATAACTTAATCATAACTTTTTCATTAATTATCATAAAATATATAAATGATAAGTAAAATAAGTATGTAATGTTATAGTGATTATATTAGTTTGTCTAAAATACTACAACTTAAAATTAAATGAATATCTACTATTTAATTTAAGAAACAGTAAAAAAAATAATATTTTAAAAAATCACCACTTAAATATTATTAAAAAACGGGAAAAAATTTACTAATACATCCTATACACACAAAACCATTTTTTTTGATATATAAATAAATAAGAAGATAAAATAAGTATCTGATCCATACTTAAAGTCTTCTTTTTTTAAAATCTTAACTTTAAAACAATACTCTTTTTTTAGAATAATAATACTTGAAAAAATATTAAACTAACTTAAAAAATTAGATGTAACATTTAAATACTAGTGCTATATAATAATATAATTAGTATAGTGATAAGTTAGTTTAGTCAAACACGATAAAATAAACATAATATTAACAATTTCAAGTTTTTTCACTATATTTTTTAGCTTGAAATAAGAAGAATCAAAGTATTATGTCCATAGGTATAATATCATTTTTCCCACTACTTTAATGATATTAACACTACTAACAAATATCTCTATACTCCACTTATTTGATTTCAAAGGAAAAACACAGTAGTATTAAATACCTCTTTAATACTACTTTTTTTTTAAAAATATTACTTAACATTGTTAACTAATGTTTACATATGAAAAAACACAAAAAAAATCCTAGATAAGATAATAAAAAAAAATATAAACTCCCACATAAAAAAAATATAAAACTAAATATAACAACCTCTAATAATAACTTAAAAAAAATACTAATTTTTAATAATAAAAAAAAACATCAATACATAAAAAAAAACAATACTATCCTATATTAATATAATAAATTTATTTATCTAATAAAAAAGATACAATAAAACATTGATAAAAAAAAATATCAAAAAACACACAACAACAAAAAATGTAGATACAACAATCGTATATTAATTACAAAAAAAATTTGTATCTTTTTTTTAAATTTGATAATAATATTTAACAAAAGGAGTTTTATAGAACATGATAAGATGTATTTCTTGTGGCGAAGAATATGACGACGATGAAATAATATACACATGTAAAAAATGTGGATCCATACTAGAAGTAGAAGTAGACGTAGAAAACATACCACGTAAAACATTTGACTGCAGACGTGATAACATATGGAAATACAAAGAATTTCTACCAGTAAACGCAGAAAACCGAGTAAGTCTTGATGAAGGAGGAACACCATTTTGTAAATGTGACAAAATAGGAAAAGAACTCGGAATAGATCTATATGTAAAAGTAGAAGGATCAAACCCAACAGGAAGTTTCAAAGACCGTGGAATGAGTGTAGGAACAACAAAAGCAGTAGATCTAGGCGTAGATATGGTAGGATGTGCATCAACAGGAAATACATCAGCATCCCTATCTGCATATGCAGCACGAGCAGGACTAAAATGTGCAGTAGTACTACCATCAGGAAAAGTAGCACTAGGAAAACTAGCACAAGCAATGTTCCATGGAGCAAAAGTATTCTCAATAGATGGAAACTTTGATGATGCACTAGAAACAATAACAGAACTAGCATTAGAAGGAGAACTATACCTACTAAATTCAATAAATCCATACAGACTTGAAGGACAAAAAACAATAGGATTTGAACTAGTACAAGACCTAGGATGGGAATCACCAGATCGTGTAATATTACCTGTTGGAAATGCTGGAAACATATCAGCAATCTGGAAAGGAATATGTGAATTTAAAGAAGCAGGATACATGAAAGATGTACCAAGAATGACAGGTATACAAGCTGAAAACTCAGCACCAATAGCAAATGCAGTAAAATCAGGCTCAGATGAAGTAATACCTGTAGAAAATCCTGATACAATCGCAACAGCAATTAGAATAGGAGCACCTGTAAGTTCAATTAAAGCAATGAGAGCAATTAAAGAATCAGATGGAACAGCAGAAACTGTATCAGATGATGAAATACTTGATGCACAAATGTATCTAGCAAGAACTGAAGGAATAGGAGTAGAACCAGCAAGTGCAGCATCAATAGCAGGACTTAAAAAACTTGTAGAAAATGGTGAAATAGACCAAGGAGAACGTGTAGTATGTATTGTAACAGGACACGTACTAAAAGATCCAAACGTTGCAATAGATGCATGTGAAGAACCAACGAGTGTATCATCAGATCCTGCAGATATAAGAAATGTACTAAGAACAATATAAAAAAAAAAGAATATTAGATAATATTATCTAAAATAATATGACCATCCCACTTTTTTTTATTTTTTCTTTTTTTTTCTTAATAAAAAAAAATAAATTTATCTTAAAAATAGGAGTTATAAAATTACAATGATGATAATAATCACAGGCACACCAGGTGTTGGAAAAAGTAGTGTAACAAAATATCTTGATGAACAATTACCAGATTCAGAAGTTATAAGTATAAATAGTCTTCTTGAAGATTATGATCTAAATTTAGGAACAGATGAAAAACGAGGATATAAAATAGTTGATACAGAAAGTATGATACCAATAGTAGATCAGATAAAACATGAAAATAAAGATAAACTAATCATATTTGAAGGACACTTAGCACAAGATTATCCAGGTAGTGATATGATAGTAATACTAAGATGTAATCCTATGGTTTTAAAAGAAAGACTTGATAGTAGAAATTGGTCTGATAGTAAAGTTCATGAAAATGTATCTGCTGAAATTCTTGGCATATGTTCTCAGGAAAGTTTTGATACATATGGTGATATTATTCAGGAAGTTGATACTTCAGATAAATCCATAAGTGAAGTTGGTAACATAATTATTAATATTATAAATCAAAAACAAGCATATTCTTATGGAGAGATTGATTATCTTAGTGAGTATTTTGAGTATCTTAATTAGATTATTAATACCACTTACTTTTTAACATCATCATCTAAATTCTTTAGTGTTTATTTTTTTTAGTAAAAAAATTATATGTATATACTAAAGGGATTTTATTACTATTTTTTAATTTAG
The DNA here is from genome assembly GCF_003149675.1 of Methanosphaera cuniculi. Lineage (NCBI taxonomy): Archaea > Methanobacteriati > Methanobacteriota > Methanobacteria > Methanobacteriales > Methanobacteriaceae > Methanosphaera > Methanosphaera cuniculi. The sequence continues at coordinate 173,465 of NZ_LWMS01000010.1, forward strand.
TATTATATATAAACATAATATATTTAAATAATGTTTTATATAAATTATATTATTATTCTTAAGTTACTATCTAGATTTTATGATATAATAATAAGAATACTTATTTTTTCATAAATTCATTCCTTGCACTTAAGACATAATATTTCTATATTTTTTAGAGGATTAGATATTTTGAGCGGAAGAAGACAAAGAAATTGGAGAAATAAAATAGCACTTGAAAGAATGCAAATACTATTTAACCAGGCAGAATCTGAGTTTTCAAAACACCCTGAACGATCTGATCGTTATGTTAAGCTAACTCGTAAGATCTCTTCAAGATATCAGTTACCATTACCTGATTATTGGCGAGGAAGGTTTTGTAAAAATTGTAATAAATTCCTTAAAGTAGGAGTTAACTTAAGAGTAAGACTTTCAAAAGATAAAAGAATTAGCTACAAATGTCTTGAATGTGGCAATTCATGGAAAGATTACTATAATAAAAAAGATTAACTCTCTTTTTTTATTTAAAAGAAATTTAACTTAATTTTTTTATAAAATACTAAAAAAAATGATATTTTAATAAATATTATTAAAATCAAAAGAAAAATAAGACACATAATAAAAAAAAATTTTACAGGAGAAATGATAATTTGAGCAAAGTCCAGAGTAAAAAAGAAATAATGAGAAATTCCCTTAATGCAGTTGAAATTAATATTGGAAAAAATGGTGTTAATGAAAATGTTATTGAGGAAATTAAACGTCAACTAAAAAATGAAGAAATAGTAAAAATACGATTTACAAGAAGTGTATCATTTAATAAAGATGAATTTCTTGAAAACATTGTAGCTGAAACTAAAGCAAAATTAGTTGATGTTCGAGGAAATGTAGCTGTATTATATAAGAGAAAATAAATTTCTAAAAAATATTAGAATTTAAAAAAAAAATATAAACCAAAAAAAAAAATTTAAAATTTAGGAGGCAATTTAAACCATGACAACAGCATATGATGTACCTGCTGACAGTTTAATTACCGTAGTAAGTAAAGATTTAGAAGAAAATGATAAAATTAACGCACCTGACTGGGCACAATTTGTAAAAACAGGTGTACACAAAGAACGTAGACCAGAAAATCCTAACTGGTGGTTTGTACGAGCTGCAACACTACTAAGAAGAATATATGTAGATGGACCTGTAGGAATAAGCAGACTACAAACAAAATACGGTGGCAACAAAGACCGTGGAACAAACCCAGAAAAATTCCAAAAAGGTAGTGGATCAATCATAAGAACAGCACTACAACAATTAGAAGATGCAGGATACGTTGAAAAAACCGAAAAAGGAAGAATTGTAACCCCAGCAGGTCAATCATACCTTGATAACAAAGCATCTGAAATTTCAAAAGATATTCCTGAATTATCAAAATACTAAGATTACTTTTTTAGTTTTATAATTTGAAAGAATACTTTTTTAACAAATGAAAAAAAAAATCTTGTGATTTTTATCTTTTATTTAAAAGATAATTATATTTAAAAAAATTAATTTAGAAAAAAAAAATATGATAATATATTAAAAAAAATGACACACTAAGGAGTTGTATCAAATGAGTGAACTTGATGAGATTAGACGAAGACGAATGGAACAGCTACAACAACAACAGCTAGCTGCACAACAACAAGGAGCTTCTCTTGAACAAATGCAACAAGAACAAATGAGAAGACAGCAATTTGAAGAGGAAAAGAAAAATGCTCTAAGACAAATACTATCTCCAGAGGCAAGACAAAGATTATCAAATCTAAGATTAACAAAACCAGATCTTGTAAATGCAATTGAAATGCAACTAATAAGTCTAGCTCAAGCAGGTCGTCTGCAAATTCCTGTTACAGATGATACATTAAAACAAATTCTTAAAGAAACATCTGGAAAAAAACATGAAATAAAAATCACAAGAAGATAAAAAAGTAATTTTTTTGATAATTTTTAATTCTTAAAAAAAAAAATAAGAAAATTTGAAAAAAAATAAAATATAATATTAGATGACGATTCAATGAAAGCAGCTGTATTATATAGTGGAGGAAAAGACAGTTCTTTAATGGCAGTACTGTTAGATAAGTTCGGATATGATGTAGAACTTATAACTGTCAATTTTGGAATATTTAATTCATCACTACCAGCACAAAAGGCAGCAGAAAATCTAGGATTTAAACATCGTGTTTTAAGCTTAGATAAGCAAATTCTACTTGATGCTGTTGATATGATAGTGCGTGATAATTTTCCAAATAATGGTATAAATCATATTCATCATGAAGTAATAGAACATGTAGCATGTGACTATGATGTCATAGCTGATGGTACACGACGTGAAGATCGCATTCCAAAACTTACAATGTCTGAAATTCAAAGTCTTGAAGATCGAATGAATGTCCAATACTTAAACCTATCAGGAATAGGATATAAAACTGTTAATGATATAAGTAGTGAAATCTTTGAACTTGAAAAAAGAGAAAGTGACATACATAATAGTTCAGACTATGAAATGGAAGTAAGAACATATCTAAAAGAACATGGTCATGATATAGAAAATATTTTTCCACAACATATTCAATCAAAAGTTATAGGATGGAGAAAAAATGAGTAGAAATAAAACTTTACCTAAAAAATTAAGATTAGCTAAAAAAACAAAACAAAACAGAAGAGTTCCTATATTTGCTATGATGAAAACAAATAGAAGACTAAGAACTCATCCACAAGCAAGACAATGGAGAAGAAGTAAAATTAAAGTATAATTCTAGTGTATATACTTTGATAGAATTTTTAGATAATATTATTTTAAAAACAAATAGAACAGGAGTATAATTAATATGGAAAGAATTTACACAATACCTCTTAGAGATGTTAAAAGAGTACCAAGAACTCAAAGATCACCAAGAGCAATGAGATACATTAAAGAATTTATTCAAAAACACATGAAAACAGAAGATGTAATTGTTGCAATGGAAGTAAATGAAAAAATCTGGGAAAGAGGACGAGAAAAAATACCATCAAAAATCAAAGTGAAAGCTGTTGAAGAAGATGGAGTAGTAGAAGTATTATTAGCAGACGAATAGACACCATTATTTTGGAAACACGGATTGCTAAGGATTATATTTTAAATGGATTATTATGTTATCTTGGATTTTATCTTTATCATATTTACGAGTTACTAAAGATGTCTAAGATAGTAAAAAGTGTATACATGTAAATAATAAGAGAATTTAATCACCTCTCTTACCTACTTAAATATAAATATGGATTGTTTTTACGAGATGGGCATCCTATTTATATTGGTACATATTATAATAACTAAATAGAATAAAAAAATATATTAAAAAATAATAATATTTCACAGATGGAGTGATAAACTATGATACAAAGATTCGATATTGATGGGAACCCAAACTTAGGTGTTTCTATTTTAGCAAAAGACAATGTAGCAATAATTTCACCAAGACTTCAGGATTCTTATGTAAAAACAATTGAAGAAACATTAGATGTACCAATAATCAAAACACCAATCTGTGGTAGTAACCTTGCAGGAGCTTTAATGGCAGGAAATACAAAAAGCTTACTAGTATCTGAGTATGCATATGATCATGAACTTAACACTATACGTGAACATGGAATTGATGTAAATGTTATACCAGGATCACTTACAGCTATAGGAAATGTTATAGTTGCAAATGATAATGGAGCTATTGTAAATCCAAAACTATCCAGTGAAGCTCAAGAGATTATAAAAGATAGCCTTGATGTAGAAGTAGTAAGTACTACCATAGCAGGACTTGATATAGTTGGTTCTGCAGTAGCTGCTACAAATAAAGGTGCTTTAGTACATCCTGATGCATCAGATGAGGAATTAGATTTAGTTGAAGATGTTTTAGGAGTACCTACTGAAATTGGTACAGTTAACCGTGGAGTAAAACTCGTAGGAGCATGTATCATTGCAAATTCTAATGGAGTTATTGTAGGAGAAAAAACTACAGGTCCAGAACTAGCAAGGATTGATCAAGTATTCAACTTATTTGAGGGAACATTATGAAAACAAAAATATATAGAGTAAAAGGAACATTATTAGATAGTGATAAAGCAAAACCTTTCACACGCGAAATGAAAGCTGTTAAAGAAGAAGATATAAAAGAAAAACTATACTCCGAATTCGGAAGTAAACACAGATTAAACAGAAGTCAAATTATATTTGATGATATAACAGAAATTACACCAGAAGAAGTAACAGATCCTATCGTATCAAGTTTATTATAAAAACTTTAAATAAAGGATAAAATAATAAATAAACAATGGAGTGTGAATAAATCATGGAAAATAACAAAAAATTAGAACAAATGATAGCAGAACTTAACCAACTACAACAACAAGGCGAAGCAATCGCAAACCAAGTAGAACAATTAAACTTATCATTAACAGATATAAAATCCGCAAGTGAAGCACTAAAAGGAATAGAAGGCTCTGTTGGCAAAGAATTATTAATACCAGTAGGAGCTGGTTGCTTTATTAATGCTGAACTAAAAAGTGAAAACATTATAGTCGGAGTAGGAGCAGAAGTTGCAGTTAAAAAATCACGTGAAGAAACCGTGGAAAAACTTGAAAAAGAAACAAAAGAAGTTCAAGAATTAATAACAACATTAACAAATCAACTAGATAAAATTAATGAAATGATTGCAACACAAAGACCAGAAGCAGAAAGATTAATGAGAGAATCAGGACTACAATAAACCTAGTCTCTCTTTTTAATCATTTTTTTTCTTATTTAAACATCTATCTTATTTTAAAATATTAATTTTCTAATACATTTAAAAAAAAATTATTTACTCATTTTCATTTAAAAAAAAATATTAAAGCTTATTTTTAAGAAAACTTAAATAAACACCAAAACTTAAAAAACATTTTTTCATTATTTATTCTTTTTAAACAATTTATAATATTTAAGTATAATTATTAAACACCAAATCTTAAAATCCCCGATATTCTAATTTTATAATTAAACAATTATTAGTATTTTAGAAGTTAAGTTAAACAATTATAAAATTTATGAAAAAAAATTAAGATTAAAAAAAGAGGGTGGTGAAAAGTTGATTGTTTGATTTTTTTTTATGCTTCTGCTTCTTGTTCATTAAATATTTGGTCAATCATCCATTCTGGTTTAAATTCAATTAGATCATCATATCCTTGACCTACTCCTATGAAAAGTATTGGTTTATGGATTACATGTCCAATTGATAGTGCTGCTCCTCCTTTTGCATCAGCATCTGTTTTTGTAAGTATGATACCATCAATATCTATTACTTCATTGAATTTATCTGCTTGTTCTGTTGCATCATTACCCATTAGTGCATCTCCAACATATATTACAATGTCAGGTTTGGATATTCTTTTAATTTTCTTCATTTCATCCATTAGGTTTGCATTTGTTTGCATACGTCCTGATGTATCTATTAGTACTATATCTTTTCCTGTTGCTTTTGCATGATCTACTGCATCATATGCTACTGCTGCTGGATCTGAATCTTTTGGATGTTTAATGATTTTCATGTTAAGATTCTTTGCATGGTATTCTAGTTGTTCTATTGCTCCTGCACGGAATGTATCTGATGCTCCTAGTACTGAGGTGTAGCCATATCGTTCAAGGTATGTTGCTAGTTTTGCTATTGTTGTGGTTTTTCCTGTACCATTTATTCCTACAAACATTATTTTATATGGTTCACCGGTTTTACGTACTTTTTCAATATCACCAAGTAGGTCATATTCTCCATTATCTATTATTTCATAGATTGACTTTTTAAGTGCATTTGTTGTGAATAATTCCATATCTCCTCGACGTTTTATTTTACGTCCTATAAGATCTTCTTTTACACTCTCAACAATAGTATCTGCTACTTCAAATGCTACATCTCCTTCAAGAAGTGATAGTTCTAGATTTTCGAGGATTTCTTCTATATCATCTTCTTTTATTGTCTTAGTTGTAATAAATCCGAATCTTCCACCTTTTTGTTCATCTTCATATTTAAGATCAGATTTAGATTCATCTTTTTTATCATCTTTTTTATCTTTATTTTTGTTTCTGTGAAGAAATCCGAAATGTCCTTTTTTCTCTTCTTTTTCTTCTGGTTCATCATTAGTTGACTTTTCAGGTTCATCAACAGTAAATGTTTCATCAATTACTTGAGATTCACCCATATCAGGTGATGTGAGATCGTCTTTTGTTGTTGGTTGTGGTATTTCTACATTTTCTTTTTTTTCGTCTTTAATTTCTGGTGTTATTTCTTTTGGTTCAGATTTTACTTCTTCTTTAGGTTCTTCTTTTTTATTTTTATTTCGTCTAAAGAAGCTAAATCTTCCTTTTTTCTCTTTTTTCTCTTCTTTTTCTTCTGTTTTAGGTTCTTCTTCTTTTGTTATTTCTTCTGTATCTTCTTTTGATTCATCATCGTTTGATTTTTCATCATCTGATTTTTTATCTTCTTCTGATTCATCTGGTGTTTCTAATGTTGATTCTGGAAGTTCATCTACAACTTCTTCTTGTTGTTGTTCGATTTCTTCATCTTCAATATCTGATGCATCTTTTATGGTTTTATTTAATCGTTTTCGTATAAAGTCAAACAAGCTTTTCACATTCCTTTATTAGTTTTTTTAGTATCTATTTTATATAAAATGTAAATTTATATTAGTACTGCCTTTTTTTTTATTATTTATTATTTTTTTATTTCATTTATAAAATAAGTAATCATAATTTCTATAAGATATAGAATATACAACAAAGTCATAGATAATAAAAATTTTTGTATAAGTTGAAAAAAATGAATTAGTTTTAAAAGTTTTATAATTTTAAAAAAAAGTGTGAAATTTCAATAAAAAAGGAATAAAATAAGAAAAAGGGGGTGGTTAGATGTTTATAATATCATAATACTATTTATTCTTTACGTGTTCCACCATATACTGCATTTGAATAGTATTTCCATATTACATCAATTTCTTTAAATCCTACATCTTCAAGTAATCTTAGATGGTCTGTTATTGTTATTGGATGGTCGTTGTGTTCTCGTTTCTTTTTATGATCTTTCATATCTTCAACTGTTAGCTGATTTTCTGCCATGTACTTATCTGCTATTCTTTCATTAAGCTTACTGTTGTATTTACTGTTAGCTTCCATGACATCAGCATTGTAGAATACTCCATCTTGTTTTAGTGAATCATATATATATTGATACATTTGTCTTTTATCATTTTCATCTCTTATATGATGAAGTGCAAGTGATGATATTATTGCATCATAATCATCTATAATATCTACTATTGTAAAGTCTCCTAGTACAAATTCTATGTTTTCATATCCTGCTAGTTTTTCTTTTGCTACTTCTATCATTTTATCTGATATGTCAAGACATGTTATTTTTGCATCAGGAAAACGTTCTAGTACTTGTAAGCTTATGTTTCCTGTTCCACAACCAAGATCTAGTATTCTGAGATTTTCTTTTTCTGGTATTGAATTTACTAATGCTTCTATCATTTCATCGTACTTAGGTATTGTTTTTTTAACTAGATTATCATAGTGTTTTGATGTTTCATTAAAGTGTGTTTTTAAATCTGACATAATTTGTTTTCATCTCACCATATTTTTTTTGTAGTAAAATAAATTAATTTAATATTTTTTTTTGGAATATGTTTATTATTTTTATTTAATTTAGTTTTTATAATATTATCATATTAATTTAATTTTTATATTAGTTTTGCATGTGATTTTAGTTCTGCAAATAGTACAATTACCATACCAATAATTAAAAATACTACACATAATGGTAGTGAAGATGTTGGTACTGCTAATATTTTTTCAAGTGGTATTCTCATAGATCCAAGCATTATACCTATGAGTGCTGCTACTGTTGCTATTTTATGATTTTTAAGTAAGTATTTAATTACTCGTGACATTATCATAAATCCACCTACTGCTCCTATGATAAATACTATGATATCTACTAATGCAAATGAGTGAAGTGCATTTATCATATATTCATACTGATCAAGAAGAAGTAGTAATGATGAACCTGACACTCCAGGAAGTAGCATTGCACATATTGCAATAAATCCTGAGATAAGTAATATTGGTAAACTGTGTGCTGCATGCATTGGGTTAAGTCCAATAAATCCATATGATACAATGGTAAATATTATTGTTATTATAATTGCTTTAATATTAAAAGCATCTAGTTGTTTGTATAATATGTAAATTGATGCAAGTATTAATCCAGCAAAGAATGAATAGGTAAATCCTGCATAATCATTTAATAAAAAGTTAATAATACCTGCCATGATAACCATAGCAATAGCTATACCAATACCCAAGGGTATGAAAAATTCAATATCAAAATCTTCTAAAAATTTTACTTTAAATTCTTTTATATTTCCACGAAGAAGGGGCTTAATACAACGGAAACGTATCGTACTAATTGCATTAATTAAACGATCATAAATTCCTGTAATAAGTGCAATTGTACCACCAGAAATACCTGGCATAATATCACACATACCCATTAAAAATCCACGAAGAAATAATCCAATCATATCTTTAATATGCTTCATAAGAAAATTAATCCTCCAATTTAATAAAAGTTAATAATAAAAAGAGATAATCATTCTTACCTATAATTATAGAAAGTATTTTTTTTACTCTTAATATGTAGTCTATAAATAGAAAATACTTAAACTTATTTATAAAACAATAGTTTATAATAATCAATTTAAATAAAACTATAAAATAAAATTCAAACATTATAATTAAAAAAAAATGGTACTACTTAAAAATAGTATTTTTTTTTATAAAATAATATAAAATCAAATTAAGGGAAGATGAGGGAAAAACTAAAATGTTAGGCGAAGAAGAATTACGTAAACTATTTCCAGAATATGAAGATACAATACAACCATCAGGAATAGATCTTAAAGTTGATAAAATATATGAACAAACAACTGGTGGATCATTAATTGATAATCAAAAAAATCTACCTGAAATCAAAGAGTTAAAATGTGATGAAAACGAAATATACACACTAAAACCAAAAACAGCATACAGCGTAACAATCATGGGAAAAACACATATACCAGTAGGATATACAATGTTGTATCTTCCACGCTCAACACTTCTAAGATCATTTATATCAGTACATACAGCAGTAGGAGATCCAGGATTTTATGGAACATTACAATTTATGATTGTAAATAATGGAGAATATGAATATAAGCTAAAAAAAGGTGAAAGAATAGCACAAGCTGTAGTATTTAAAGTTACTGGATCTGGAGAATATGATGGATCATACCAGGAAAAAAATAATATAAATAAAGGGAGTTGATGAAATAAGATGACTCAAGATAAAAATATAGCAGAACACCTAATTGAAACACTAGAAAAAAATGGTGTAAAATACATATTTGGATATCCAGGTGAACAAGTACTAGCAATATATGAAGCTTTACGAAAAAGTAAAATACAACACATACTAATGCGTCATGAACAAGCAGCAGTACATGCAGCAGATGCATATGCACGTATAACAGGTGAATATGGAGTATGTCTTGCAACAGCAGGACCTGGAGCTATGAATCTTACAATGGGAACTGCCGCTGCATATAAGGATAATGTACCAATCATACTAATATCAGGAGATGTAGATTCAAATGTTAAAGGACAAGACACATTTCAAGATATAGATTTAAACTCCGTATTTAAACCAATAACAATAAAATCATACAAGGTAAATACACCAGAAAAACTACAAAACAACATAAATGAAATATTCAAATACAAAAAAGATGGAATAACAGGACCATTCTACATTAACATGTCAAAAGATATCCAATACAAACCACACAATACACATCATAAAATAATAGAACATGAAAACATAAAACTACCTAAACAAAACGATATAGATGATATCATAAAAAGTATAGAAGAATCAGAAAGACCTATAATAATAGCAGGTTCTGGAATAATTTATGCAGATGCAATCAAGGAATTTGAAGAATTCATCAAAAAAACAAAAATACCAGTAACAACATCATACCATGCACGAGGAATAATATCAGAAAAAGATCCACAAAACCTAGGGCTACAAGGAAACCGTTCAACACAAAAAAACAGAAAAACAACAGAAAATGCAGATCTAATACTAGCATTTGCAACAAAACTAAGCGAACGTACAATGAAAAATGTTAAAACCGATAACATAATACAGATAAACACAAAAGAAGAACACAAAAAATGCGATAAATTCTACAAATACAACATAAAAGACATACTAACAAAATTAAATGAACAACAACTACCAAAAGTTAATCCTAAGTGGATTGAGGAAATTGAAAACATAAAAACTGAAAAACCAAGAAAACCAGAAGATACACAAAAACTAAACCCAGAAGTTGTAATTCAAGAAATACTAAAAAAAGCAGATGAAAACACAACAATAATACTAGATGCTGGAACTACACCAACATACTTAACATTACACTCAAAACTAGATAAACACTCACAGATGATATTTCCAGGTGGATTTGGACCTATGGGATATTCACTTCCAGCAAGTATAGGAGCAGCATTTGCACGTGATAATGATATAATATTTGCAACAACAGGTGATGGATCTGTGCAAATGACAATAGAAGAACTAGCAGTTATTAGCCGATACCAGTTACCTGTAATAATATTCATAATAAACAATGAATCACTAGGAATAATAAAACAATGGCAAGATATGGCAGATAATCCAAACTATGAGGTAAGCTTGGATAATCCAGACTTTATAAAAATAGCTGAAGCTTATAATATAAAAGCTGATAATATCACATCACTTGATGAGTTAAACACTAAATTAGATCAAGCAATATCAGAAAAAAAACCTCATCTTTTCAATATTGAAGTTGAAAATATTCACATACCACTATAAAAAAAAAATTCAAAAAGTAAAAAAAGGTATGTAATTAAGAAAAAGAAAATGAGAAATTCTATATTTTTTAGAATAACAAGTGTAAAAAAAAATATTTTATTAGTTCTCATTTTTTTTATAAAAGTTTTAATCTTCTTTCCTAATTTTTTTTTTCATGTTTTAGCTTTATTTTCAGCTATTTTTTGAAATGGACATACTGTTATACAATAGGTGCATCCATGTGTGTATCCTATACATTTTTTCTTATCAAAGTATATTTCACCATTTTTAATGTGTAGTGCATGGTCTGGACAGTTTTTAACACACATATAACATTTACTACATGTTGATCTGACACGTTTTTTAATATCATTTTTAGTAGGTGTTGTATTTACTGGCATATCTGTTGTTATTAGAATGATTTTATGTCCTGGTCCTATACTATCTGTAATTAGTAGTTTGTTATTTCCAATGTATCCCATGATTGCTTTTTGTGCTATTATTGAAAAATTCATACTCATATCAAGCTGGTCAATCATATATGTATGATATCCCATATCTTCAATAAAATCACACATTTTAGTCATAATATCTGTTATTACAACGTATAATTCCTTATATTTTTGTTTAAGACTCATATCTGGTGTTACACCTAGTAATTCATCATCCATTTTAATAAGTGCTACTATGGTATTTGGATACATTTCATCTGTTGTATGTTCTTCATCTATTGTTGTGTATGCTATTTCACTTATTCCAAGTGATTTTGTATATTTTTCAAATTTTTCTACATCAGACATAAAAAAACAAATCCTCTATAGGTCTTTATAGTTTTCACGTAGTAATTCTATTTCTTTTTTATATCCAATTATGTTATCATGTGGAGTTTCAAGATAAAATGGTAAATTACGTAATCGTTTATCATTAATTATGTTAACTATTGCATCTTGTCCTATTTTACCTTCACCTATTTTTGCATGACGATCTTTGTGTGAGTTAAGTCCATATATACTATCATTAAGATGTATAGCTTTAAGTCTGTATAATCCTATTACATCATCAAAATGGTCAAGTACACCATCAAGATCATCTACAATGTCATATCCTGCATCATAAACATGGCATGTATCAAGACATACTCCTATTTTTTCATCTATTTCTACTTTTTCAATTATTGCCTGTAATTCTTCAAAGTTACTTCCAATCTCTGTTCCTTTTCCTGCCATTGTTTCAAGAAGAATAGTTGTATTTTGATCATCACATATGAGATTATTAAGTGATTCTGATATTAGATTAATTCCTTTTTCAACTCCCTGTCCTACATGACTTCCAGGATGAAAGTTATACATATTATTTGGCATCCTATTAAGTCTATCAAGATCATCTTCAAATAGTTCATATGAATTTTTACGAGTTTTCTCAGATTTTGATGCAAGATTTATTACATATGGTGCATGTGCTAGTATTACTGGTATATTGTTATTTTCCATAATTTGTGAAAGTTGTTCTACATCTTTCATATCAAGAGGTTTAGCTTGTCCTCCTCGTGGACTTCGTGTGAAAAATTGGAATGTATTTGCATCTATTGTGAGTGCTTCACGTCCTACATTTGCATATCCTTTACTTATTGATAAGTGTGGTCCTATTACTAACATATTATTAATCATTCCTTCTAAAAATTATTTTTTTTATGTAAATTTTTATAATAATATCTTTTTTTTCTAAAATAATTTTTTTCTGTCTTTAATATTAAATTATTAATACTAAAAAATATAAAATTTTATATAATATTAATAAATGAAGGATAATTTATGGAAACTAATAGAATTTTAGTAACGGGTGGAGCAGGATTTATTGGAACAAATCTTGTTAATGAATTAAGAAGTAGAGGACATGAAGTTATAGCAGCAGATTTATTAAATAATGATCGAGAAGACTATGTACGTACAGATGTAAGATTCTACAGACAATTAGAACGTACATTCGAAGAAGAAGGACCATTTGATTATGTTTATCATCTAGCAGCAGAATATGGTCGTTGGAATGGTGAGGATTACTATGAAAACCTATGGCAAACAAATGTTATAGGAACAAAAAATATGATAAGACTCCAGGAAAAAAATAAATTCCGAATGATCTTCTTTTCATCAGCTGAAGTATACGGAGATTATGATGGAATAATGTCAGAAGATGTAATGGAAAATAATCCAATACGTGATACATACCAGATGAATGATTATGCAATAAGTAAATGGGATGGAGAACTTATGTGTATGAATTCAGCAACAATGCATGATACAGAAACTGTACGTGTAAGACCAGTAAACTGTTATGGACCTGGAGAAGCATACACACCATATCGTGGATTTATACCAAAATTCACATACCTTGCATTACATGATAAGCCATACACTGTATATGAAGGACATAAAAGAATTATAGATTATGTTGGAGATACTGTTAAAACCTTTGCAAACATAGTAGATAACTTCAAAGCAGGTGAAGCATATAATATTGGTGGAAATACAGACTGGGAAATGGATATACGAGACTACTCAGATTTAGTATTAAAAGCAACAGGTCGTGATGATAGTCTAGTTACATATAAGGAAGCTGAACCATTTACAACAAAAGTTAAAACAATTGACTTTTCAAAATCTATTCGTGATTTAAAACATGATCCTAAGGTAAAACCAGAAGAAGGAATTAAGAAAACCGCAGAATGGATGAAATGGTACTACCGTCTAGAATAAAATATGAGAAAAAATGTTTTTTTTAGGAAAAAAATAAAAAAATATTAACTTATTATTTCCTAAAAAATATTATTAACTACTCTTCTTTTTTTTTAATTTTTATCTCTTTTTTTTCTATAAAAAAAAATAATAACTTTAATTTTTTAATTTATTTATGTATTTATTTAGTTTTTCACCTATTGCTTGTTTTGAATAGTTTTTAGATTGAGCATATCCTTCTTTTTGTAATTTTTTATAAAGCTCTTCATCTGTTAAGATTTTAAGTAGTGCATCTGCTAGTTGTTCATAGTTTCGTGGTTCATAGAAAAGTCCACCATATCTTCCACTTGCTTCTACTACTGGTGGAATTTCTGCTGCTACAAATGGTGTTTTAAGTGAGATTGCTTCAATTATTACAATTCCAAATCCTTCAACTACACTTGGAAGACAAAATACGTCTGATGAGTTTACTACTTTCATTACATCTTCATGTTTTTCAACAAAGCCCATGAATTCTATGTTATCATCAACACCTAGTTTATGTGTTAGTTGTATTAGGTTGTCTTTTTCAGGTCCTGTTCCTATTATTTTACATTGTATGTCTGGTATTGTTTTTTTAATTATGCAAACAGCCTTAATTAGATCTTTTACTCGTTTATAGTCTACTAGTCTTGCTACACAGCTTATGGTTGGTTTATCATATTTTTCTGATGTTACATTTGGAAAGTCTACTATGTTATGTACTGTTTTTATATGTTCTGGATTTGTGTATTTTTGTAGATTTTTATTTGTATAATCAGATACTGGTAAGATGAGATCTATGTCTTGATTTAGGATGTATCGTTCCATTGCTTCACCAAAGAGTCCTGGTAGTCCCATCATTTTAGTCCATCGTCCGATCCATACATCATGATATCTTGCTACAACTGGTATGTTTAGTTTTTGTGATGATTTATATGCTACAGGATATGTTATGAAATTATATCCTATTATTATGTCAATGTCCTTTAATTTACATGCTTGTTTGTATGCTTCTTTCATGAATTTAAGTCTTTTTATGAATGATCCTTTTTGTGTATAGTCTCTTTTGTTTCCACAACATATTACATGTATATCTCCTATGTAGAAATCATCTTTTCCTGATTCATTTGATGTTATTACTGTTATGTTGTTGTATTTTGATAGTTCTACAGCTTCATTATATGCACATACTTCAACTCCACCTTTAATTTCAAGATCTTCACTTTGTGGAAAGTATTCTGTTATTATTGCTATGTTCATTGTTAGTTTTTCCTCCATCTGGTAGTAGATAATTAAGTAAGTATGAAAAATGATTTTTTTTTCTTTTAAATAATAAAATTGTATGTTGTTTTATCCTAAAAAAAAAGAAAGAGTATTTAAAAAAAAAATATTAAAAGAGGTGGTGACTTTTTTTAACCAAATTCTCTAATTTTATTATTGGTTTTCTTTTTTAATGTAGTAGTTTAGTTGATCACGTATAATGTCATCTACTGAATGTTTTATTTCAACACCTAGTTTTTGTATTTTCTTTGTATTAGAAAAGAGTATTGGTACTTCAGCTGGACGGAAACGTGCTGGGTTAAATTCTACTTTTACATCACCATTGTCTGTATTTACAATTATTCCCTTATCTTCAATATTATATTCAAGTTCATTATTAAGCATCATTGAGTCAACTTTGGTTTTTGCAAATGATACACCACAGTATTCATCATTATTCATCTCTGCAGGGTCATCTACTTTTTTATCTCCATTAAATGTGGAAATTGAGTTGATGTTTTCACCTGATTCTTTTAAACTTAGAAGAATATATGTTAATATTGAGTTTGTTCTCATTGATCCTTGATTGTATACATCACCCTTATTTGCTTTTGTTGCTAATGTTAGGTATCCATCTACAATATCATTTACATGAGTCCAGTCACGGAATGCATTTACATTTCCTATTGTAATTTTATCTGTTAATCCCATTTTAAGTTGCATTACCTGGTTTGTTACTACTGATGTTACAAACATTTTTCCACGTCCTGCTCCTTCATGGTTAAATGCACGTGATACAACTGTGTCAATATCATATGAATGGTAGTAGTTACGAGTTAAAAAGTCACCATATACTTTTGATACTGCATATGGACTCATTGGTCTTAAGGGGTTTGTTTCAGCAATTGGTAGTTCTGTTGTTTGACCTTCCTTGAGATCTGGGAATATTGTTCCATATTGTTTTATTACACGTTCATATTGTTGTTGTGATGATATTACAAGTCCATATTCTTCGCTTGATCCTGCAAATATCATTCTTGCATCTGAATCTTTTATTCTCATTGCTTCAAGTAGGTTACTTGTTCCCATTGCATTGTTTTGTTCTGTGTCTGCTGGGTTGTCAAATGATTGTGGTACAAATGATTGTGCTGCTAGGTGGAATATGTAGTCTGGTTCTGCTGTATCTATTGCATTTGCTATTGATGTTATGTCTTTAAGATTTCCTGTAAGTGGTGTTACTTTTCCATCAAGTTCATGGTTTTGCATATTTACAGGTGTTACTCCATCTGCTCGACGACGAAGTAGTCCATAGACATTACTTCCTTCATTTACTAGTCTTTCTGCTAGATATGATCCTACAAATCCACTTATTCCTGTGATTAGTACGTTTTTGTCTTTGAAATTCATATAAATTTTGTCCTCTCAAGTATTAATAAAATTGTTGTTTTTATTGATTTATAGGTTTATTATTTATACTTTTTATAATGTTGTTTTTTAGTTTATTACTATTAATATTTACTTTAATTGTAAAGGTAGTATTTTATCCTTAAAATATAATAGATTTAGTATATAAAAATAGTAATTAGAAAGTTGAAAATATATATTATATTAACATCGAATAAGTGGAGATTTTAGATTATAATGACTAAGACTGCTGTATTATTACCTGCATATAATGAAGAAGTATCAATAGCAAGTATGATTATCTTATCTGAAAATTATGCTGATGAGGTAATAGTAGTTGATGATGGAAGTAATGATAGAACAGCTCAAATAGCTGAAAAAACCAATGCAACAGTCATAAGACATGAAAAAAACAAGGGAAAAGGAGCTGCTCTAAAAACTGGCTTTGATTATGTTAAAAATAAAGACTTTGACATCCTTGTTACAATAGATGCAGATGGACAACATAACCCATCAGAAATACCACAAGTCATACAGCCAATAGTAGATAAAAAGGCAGACATTGTAAATGGAAGCCGTTATATTAATGGTGGAAGTAAAAATACGCCAACATACAGAAGAGTTGGACAAACCGTACTTGATAGTGCAACTAATCTTGCATCAGGTGTAAAACTAACAGATTCTCAGAGTGGATTTAGAGCATTTTCAAGATATTCTCTTGATCATTTTAACTTTGACCCAGATGGTTTTGGAATAGAAAGTGATATGATAATAGAAGCTGTAAATAACAATCTTAAAATATGTGAAGTTGAAATAACAGTACGATATGATGTTTATACAACAACTGATAATCCAATTCTACAAGGTCTTAGTGTACTTATGCGAATTTTTGAAATTATGCGTTTTAACAGACCATTATACTTCTATGGTATAACAGGAATAGTTGTAATATTCTTTGGAATACTCATACTTCTAACACTTAATATGTCAGGTTACATGACTAACATGTATCTAACAGCAATGGGATTATGTATCCTTGTTGTTGGTATAATTCTAATATTATCTGGAATAATAACAGATACACACTCCACATTAAATCGAAAAAAATAATATTAAAAAGAATATAAGACAAACTAAAAAAAAATATATGTGAGGATGATATTAATGAATTTTGATGAATATAAAGGAAAAGTAATCTTTATAGGAGCAGGACCAGGAGCACCAGATCTAATAACAGTAAGAGGAGCTGAAGCAATAAAAAATGCTGATGTAATAATCTATGCAGGATCACTAGTAAATCCTGAAATATTAGGTATTGCAAAAAAAGATGCTAAAATATATGATAGTGCACAAATGGACTTAGATGAAATAATAGCAGTAATTAAACAAGCACACGATGAAAACAAGATAACAGCACGTGTACATACAGGAGATCCTGCAATATATGGTGCAATAGCAGAACAAATCAACCAACTAAAAGCACTAGATATTGGATATACTATAATACCAGGTGTAAGCAGCTTATTTGGAACAGCAGCAGCACTAGAATCACAACTAACACTACCTGAAGTATCACAGACAATTATCATAACAAGACCTGAAGGACGAACTCCAAAACCATCAAAAGAATCACTCGCAAAACTTGCAGAACACAATGCAACAATGTGTATATTCCTCGGAATACACATGATAGATAAAGTTGTAGAAGAACTTAAAAAAGAATACGCACCTGATACACCAGTTGCAGTAGTTAAAAAAGCAACATGGCCAGACCAGGAAATTGTACGTGGAACACTTGATGACATTGCACAGAAAGTATATGATGCAGGATTTACAAAAACAGCAATGATTGTAGTAGGAGATGTACTAGATCAACAAAGTGGAGAACAATCAAAACTATATGATCCACACTTCGCACACATGTATCGTGATGCAAAAGAAGATGATGAATAAAAAAAAAATTATATACACATAACCTCCCCTTTTTTATAAAACCCCTCTTTTTTTATTATACTAATTTTATACAAAATAAAAGCATTTAAAAAAAAATTGTTTTTTTATAGACTATATATTCCTATTTTTTATATTAATCTAAAAATAAACTACCTATCCTAAAAATAAAGTATTTCCCAATAAAAAAAAAGGAGTATTTCAATACTTAAATAAAAGAAAATCTAAAAAAAGTAAAAAAGAGAAAGATGAAAAAATAATAAATTAATTATTTTTCTTTCATTGTTAAATCTATTTTAGTCATTTTTATAATCCTAGAAGAACTTGTCCTATAGGAACTGTTAAATTAGCCTCAATAAATGCTGCAATAACAAGGAATACTATTACAATTATAAGTGGAATAATACAGTCCATAATCATATCAGCACCTACATGTACAGCTTCACTAAATTTAACTTTTGAATTAATAATACCATTAGCAATCTCAAGAAAAGCCTGAGTAAGTCTAAATGCCACAGCACCAGCTATTACAATTGCTGTTAATTCAAAAATTCCATGAGGAATAGTATATACAAGGAATGTTGAAAGAGGTACTTGAACTCCTACAAAACCAATGATAATACCATTAAAAATAAGAAGATAAACCGTTGGAATACTAAGAAGAAGTGATGCAAGCATCATCATTAAAGCAACAGATGAATTATTAACAAATAAACCTTCAGTTGTAATACTTGAAGCACCTTGCTGTAAATTCTGCATAGTACCTTGAAGAATACTTTGGAATAAACTAGGATAGAAATATGCAATAAGAATACCAGCCACAAGAAGAATCACAGATAAACAAATGTGATACTTAAGATGAACAAAGGAATTTTTAAACATACTTTTAAGTCTAAAACCACCAATCTTCGGAAAACCTAAACGGTAATCACTAGGATTATGATAAATCTTATTAGTATAATAAATAATTAACATAGTAAGAATTACAACAGCCACAGCAAGTGATAAACTCTGATCAACAAGATAAAACAACACAGCAAAAACAAAACAAGTAACATAACCTGCAATTGAATGACTATTTTGTGTCATAAAAGTTAAAAACAGAGAAAAAATCACAACAAGTGGCAATTGAACAACCATAATATCTGTAAACTTAAGACCAGAACTCATTACCAAAACAATATAAATCAAAAGACTAACAACAGCAACTAAAAAATAGAAATTAACACTACTATTAGCCCTAATACCCTCATGATAACTATCTCTAATCTCAGCACGCTTTTTTAAATTACAAGCTGCTTCAGATAAATGGACAACTTCACTATGATTATCCTCATTTCTCAAAAATATCTTAACCTCCTATAAAAATATTAATCAAACATAATTTATTTAAAATCAAGTATATAATAATTACGATTACAAAAAAAATTGAAAAAAAAGAAGAAATAATATAAAAAAAAGTTTTCATAATTTTTTTTTATTCTTTCAATATAAAAATTATTATAAAAATTCAATTCAAAAAAAATAACTCTTTTTAAATTAAATAAAAAATAAAAATAACCAATAACAACCCTATAAATTTGAAAAAAAATAAAATTAAAAAACAATAGGAGTTTTTTCACTTGAAACTAAAAGAAAACATAGGACTAATTCTATCAATTATTGGAGTTATCCTATGTATGACACTATATGGAATATTTATTGGAATTCCCCTAATAATTATAGGAATATATTTCCTAAATAAAAAAGCATCAGGAAAAGAATACGATAATAAAATAGAAGAAAAACAAAAACAAATCAATAAAATAGATCAAAAATATGATGAAAAAATTAAAGAAAAAGAAACAGAATTTAAAATTAAAAAAGAAGAAAAACAAAAACAACTCAATGAAATAGATCAAAAATATGATGAAAAAGTTAAAGAAAAAGAAAAACAACTTGATGAAAAATATAAGAAAATAAATGAAGCAAAAATAAATGAATATAATGATAAAATTGAAGAAAAACAGAATCAACTTGATGCAATAGAACAGACTTATTCAAATATAGAAAGACAAAAAAAAGAAGAAAATAAGGAATATGATATTAAAATAGCAGAAAAACAAAAACAACTCAATGAAATAGATGAAACATACAAAAAAATTGCTCAAGAAAAAGAAAAAAAAATAGATGAAGAGATTAATAATAAAAGAAAAGGACTCAAAACAATTTCTGAAAAAATAAAAGAATACAAAGATGAATTAATAACTCTTGAAGATGAACTTAACTGGCAAAATCATGGATTATACGAACCAAAATATGACTTCATGGAATCAGAATCATACAAAGAAAGACTAGATGATGTACGATATGAACAAAAACAGATGATTAAAGACAAAACTGCAGCAATATGTCATACAGAATGGATAATTGATGGAGATAGAAGAGCAGGAATTGCAGCTACTAACTTATACTTTAAACAAATTCTCAGATCATTTAATAATGAAGCAGAAGTTATAATTAACAAAGTTCGACACTCAAATCTTGAAGCATCGTTAAAAAGACTACAAAGATCATATAATCAATTAAATAAAATATATTCAAAGGATCAAGTAGAAATAACTGAAGAATATTATAATTTAAAACTTGATGAACTCTATATTGCATATGGATATAAACAGAAAAAACAAGAAGAAAAAGAAGAACTTAAAGAACAAAGAGAAAGAGAAAAAGAAGAAAAAAAAATACAAAAACAACTTCAAAGAGAAAAAGAAAAATATGAAGATCAAAATTATGATTTAGAATATGAAATAAGCCAAATACAAATAGAATTAGAAGAAGCAGCAGCCAAAGAACAAGCAAAACTAAAAGAAGAAATAGAAAGACTCAAAAGAGAACTACAAGAAAACAACGAAAAAATTGAAGAAATTGAAGAAAAAGAAATAAGTAAAGCAGGATATGTTTACATTATATCAAACATAGGATCATTTGGAGAAAATGTATTTAAAATAGGAGTAACAAGACGTGATGATCCAAGTAAACGTGTACAAGAATTATCCAATGCATCAGTACCATTTAAATATGATTCACACCTTTACATATTCAGTGAAGATGCATTTGCATTAGAACGTGAACTACATGAAAGATTTGAGACAAAACGAGTAAACAAAGTAAATTCAAGAAAAGAATTCTTCAAAATAACAATGGATGACATAAAACAAATAGTAGAAGAAAACAAAGAAAATGTACATGGATTCAAAGAATATCCTGATGCTGAAGAATACAAAGACACCCTAAAAATAGAACAAGAAATGTACTAAAAAAAAGAGGATAATAATATATCCTCACAAAATTAACTTTTTTTTAAATATTATTTTTCATCATCAATATTTCCAGGAAAATCTTCAATAACTTTGATATTATCTTCATCTAAATTATATAAATCATAAATTATCCTATTAAGTTTATCTTTTTTTTATCTGTTTAATTTATTTTTAATTTTTATATCTTGTTTTCACTTTCCCATTTTTTTTCTATAATAATTTATTAATTAGATTAAATAAATTTAGTATAAGACTAATAAAAAAAAATATAGTAAAAATAATAATTTTTATAAAAATATAACTTAGTGGGGAATGATGATACAATGATTAACATTAAAGCAAGTCTTTTTGACTCTACAACTGATGATACAACTGTGGTATGTGATCTACTGCGTGCTAGTACTACTATTACTGTGGCTCTTCATAATTTTGCATGTGTTATACCTGTTAATACTGCTGATGAGGCATTTGAAATTAAAGATTCACTTGATAGTGTAACTTTAGCAGGTGAGGATGATCTTAATAATATTCCAGGATTTGATCTTTCAAATTCACCTACTGGAATTCTTAAAATTAAGGATAAAGATGTACTTGTACTTAAAACTAGTAATGGTACTAAGGTTCTTGAGGGAATAAAACAACGTGATCCTGATATTAAAGTACTTGTTGGTACATCAATTAATGCAAAGTCAGTAGCAGCAAAGGCATTAGAATTATGTGATCATGAAATTGAACTTATCATGGCAGGACGTCGTCATATCTTTAATATTGAAGATGCAATAGGTGTTGGTCTTATAATGGAAGAAATTAAAAAACAAGCAAAAGATCAAAATATATCAATTCACATGGAAGAATCAGCAAAAGCAGTATACTTACTTGCTGAGGATCATAAACGTGCTGTTGATTTAATTCGTCATTCTGATGCATCAGTTAGACTAAATAAACGTGATTTTCATGATGACTTAATACTTGCATCACGAATTAATATTTGTAGTAATGTTGGAATTTATGATAATAAGGAAATTTATAATATAAATAACAAGTGGGAAGAATAATTATTATTTAAAATAAAAAAAAACTATGAGGGAGTATAATTTTATATGAATACTAAAAATTTATCTTTAAATGATCTTGGAATTGTTGATGATGTACGTTTTATTAATGATTATCATAAGTATTTACTTAAGCATTGTATGAATTATGAACTTCATTATGATGGGCTTATTGCAGTTGAGATTATGAAGTTAAACCATGAACTTGAACGAATGTTAGAAGATCCTGATAAAACACTTAGTTCACAGGATATTCAACTGTTAATAAAAATAGCTGAAGGTCGCATATTTAAGGAGACTACTGAGTTATCAGACGAATATAATCGCCTTAATACACATGATATTCTTAAAACTCCAAGATATAATATGTTTAATGTGTTTGTAACTCATGGTTACTAAAGTTTTGAAAAAAATAGTTATAAATAAAATTAAAATTAAAGAGGAGAAGTTATTTATTTCTCCCAAAAAAAATATTTACTTTTTTTTATAAGAAAATTTTTTTTTAATATAATCACTTTACATAAAAATTATTTTATAAATAAAGTGCAAAATCGTTTTTTATTTTTTTTTTACTTATAGTATGCCTAAAGCTTCAAGCATTGATTGAAGTCCTAGTATGAAGATTGCAAGTCCACCTATGAATTCTATTACATTTTCATATTTTATTGCAATTCTTGTACCAAATGTTCCAATTAAAAACCAGATGACTACAAGTATTAAGCTTAAAATACTTAAAACTACTGGGTCTACATGTGCTATTGCTCCTTGTGATGCAAGAATTAAGTTTTCAATGTTACCAAAGATTAAAAGTCCCCAGAAACTTTTATATTCATCTAGAAATCCTTTTAATGAATTTTCTGCCATTTTAATTACCTGCTGTGTTATATTTTTTTGTGTTATTTTTTTTCACTTATTGATTTAATATTTGTTTTTGTTCACTTTATTTTAATTATAAAATATTTTAACATGTGATTATATGATTTATTTTTCATTTTTTTTCCTAGTAGGAAGATTTAAATTTATACTCCTACAGCTCCAAGCATTGATTGAATACCAAGTATAAAGATTGCAAGTCCACCTATGAATTCTATTACATTTTCATATTTAATAGCTACTTTTGTTCCAAATGTTCCAATTAGTAACCATATTACTACCATGATTAATGTAAGAGCTCCAAGTATGAATGGATTTACTCCTGCTGTTGCACCTTGTGATGCAAGTACTAAGTTTTCAATGTTTCCTAAAATTAGTAATGCCCAGAAATTTTTATGTCTTTTTAAAAAGTAAGACAATGATTCTTTATTTTCTTCTGCCATATAATCACCTAATTGCTATTACTTTTATCTATTTCGTATTGCTTCGACCATTGATTGAAGACCTAATAGGAATATTGCAAGTCCTCCGATGAACTCGATAATGTCTGCATATTGTTGTGCTACATTTGTTCCTACAGTTCCGATTATGAGCCATAAAATTACTATTACAATACTTAAAAGCCCAAGTTTTAATGGATCAGCACCTTTTACAACTCCTTGTGAAGCTAGAATTAGGTTTTCTATGTTACCAAATACTATTAATCCTAAAAATGGTAAATATTGTTCTAACATATCATCACCGATTTAATTTTTATTTTGCGTTTTGTGTTTTTGGTTGTAGGTTAAATAAGTTTTCTTAATAATAAGAATTAAAAAAATAGACTTATTTTATTTTATTTAAGCATATGATTTTATTTAAGCATATATTATGTTTTTGTGTGTGTTTTTGTAATAATCAATGATTAGATGCTATTTTTTTTAAATAAATAATTTCTTGTTATTTTTTTTAAACATTAAAAGATAAATAAAATTTTTCACTTAAGAACATTAAGTAAATTTTATTTCAACATTATAATATAGAATTTTATATTATTTAAAAACATAAGGTGTTTTTAGTATGGATTATTTTAAAACCTATTTAGTATTTAGTTATTAATTTTTTAATTATTAACATCTAAGGTGTGTGAATTATAAAATAAGCCATTAGATTGTTCCTTTTATTTAGAACTATTTTAACAGTGATTATCATTAATATGAATTATATTTCAAATTTATTCTATTAATTTACTAAAATATTAAACAATGTATATTTTTAAATAGCTTTTATTATAAATTTAATAAATAAGTATAATAAGACATGAGAAAATATACTAAAAAATCAATAAAAGGAAAAAAAAGAAAAATTATGCTACTTAATAAACAAAACACTTTAACATACCGAAAAATAACAGAAAAAAGTACTTTAAAAAGCCTAACATCAGATAGATGGGAAGAAAAAGTAGAACTATCAGACAAATTAATGAATAACATACAAAATCTACCAGAATATATAACATATGCAATAAGATCACATCAAAAAACAGCAGGATTTATAACAATAAATAAAAAATTTCTAAAACATGGAATAATAAAAGTAGAAGCATTATACATCTACAAAAAAATATAGACACAACTACATCGCAACAGAAGTACTAAAAGATATAGATATACACATAAGAAAAAGAGTAGATATCACACATATCTGTATAAACTCATTCATAACCTCCACACTATTTTTCAACAAAAATGAGTATGAATTCTTTAACTTTAAAAATATAATTAAGTATAATAATTTTTAATTTTCTTAAAAAAAAGAGAGGATGTATAATGAAACTAAAAGATTAAAAAAAAAGAAGTAAATAAAAATTTATTTTAAATAAATAACTTAATCTCTTTTTTTTATGCTCTAGCTTTTTTTCGTTTCATACGACTTTTATTATCTTCTAAAACACGTTTATTTTCAAAGTTTCCTTTATTAAGATTAGAATATGATATTTCTTTTATACTATCTGAGTATTTACGTTCTGGGTTAATATCACGTATTCTTTGAATATATAATGATACTACTTTTGATAGATAATTAGGTGTTGTAAATCTACAATCAAGTGTTATATCAGATATTCCCATGTTTCGTATTTGATCTATTTCATCTATTAAACATAGCATGTCATTGTTAAAGAAGTGACTTTGATGGTTATAATCAAAGTATATTTTAAATTTCATATTATGTTCTTTATCTTCAAGTACTACATATTCATCTGTTTTAATTTCAAGATCTACTCCACCATTTAGTTTTGTGAAGTCATCTTTTGATGTCATGATTTCCTGGTTTCCTTGTACTATTAATTCTAGTTTTGTGTTGTAATTTCGGGATTTTCTTTGAAGTTCCTTGATTTCTTCATGTGATATTTCACTTGATATTGTTGCTGATTTAAAGTTATTTTTATCAAGCATTTTAACTGCATAATTGTTCCATATGTTCATGTTATGTGATGCGTAGATGTTTGCATCTGGGAAGTTATAAGATAGTGATGGTGAATCTCCCATAATTGATATGTTTATGTTATTGTTTTTCAGGTT
This sequence comes from Methanosphaera cuniculi, assembly GCF_003149675.1. NCBI lineage: Archaea > Methanobacteriati > Methanobacteriota > Methanobacteria > Methanobacteriales > Methanobacteriaceae > Methanosphaera > Methanosphaera cuniculi. Next base: position 199,563 of record NZ_LWMS01000010.1, read on the forward strand.
TTGATATACATCTTTTATTTTAACGAGATCATCATTTGATGTAAATGATGGTAATACCCATACAACTTCTTTATCTGATGCTATATGTACAGCTTCTGTTAGTAGATATTCTATATTTTCAAAGTAATCATCTGGATTATCATAGATGTATGATGCATCAAAGTATATTCTGTTTATTGGATTTCTATTTGCTATTGTTAGAAGTTCTAGATTATCTACATATACATTGACTTTCATATTTTTAGCTTTAGATGCACCTGTTGTATTTTTCTTATCTTTCTTGATGAAATTCTTTATAGTTACTCGTATATCTTCAGCATTTTCATCTGTTGGTTTGTAATAATTAAGTAGTTTTTCTGATGCAATATCTAGAATTTCACGTCTTATTGTATTAATTTTACCAATAGGCATGAAAAGATTATCAGGTAGATTTGTTATTCGTACATTATTTACAATAAATGGTGTTTCTCCACTTTTTGATAGATGTTTTATGATTGTTTCATCATCAAGTGGCATGTTTTTTGCAGCTTCAAATTCAAAGCGTGATTTATATCCAAAACTTACTACTTCATTGTTTATTTTAAAACTTGTATTTACTGCCATCTGATTTTTCTTATTTACAGATACATCAAATGATATTGGTATATGTGGTTTTATTGTTTCGTTACGATACTGTTTTGGTCTATTTCGTAGCTTTTTAGAATAACTAATGTAAACTTCAGATCCTACACGTATATCACGTGTTGTTTTAATTACTATGTGTTTTTCATCTTGTTTTATTATATTATCAATATATATTCCACGTATGTGATTGTTATGCTTAAATCCTATACCATCACCAGTTTCAAGTGTTGGATGATCTGCATTATCAAATTCTATTGTTACAATATCATCTTCTATTGATGTAATTTTTCCTAAGTATAATCCTTGGTGGAATGAACTTTCACGTCCCATTACATCTCCTGGTGTATCATTTAGAATATATCCATTTGTATAGTAACGATTAAATGTTAAGTCTAATTCGCGTTCTAATTTCTTTTGAAGTTCACTATTATCATCCTCATTCATATGATCTATCATCTGTCTATATGCATTTACAACTGTTGTAACATAATCATCACCTTTAAGTCTTCCTTCAATTTTCAGTGATTTTACACCTGCATCTGATATTTTTTTAACATCTTTGTATGTTGCAAGATCATGTGTTGATATTAGACATCCATTGTTTATACTATGATTTCTATATCTAAGTTTATAATTTGACCTGCAAGGTTGTGCACAAGCTCCACGATTTGCACTTCTTCCGGATATAAATGATGACATGTAACAATCACCTGATATACAATAACATAGTGATCCATGACCAAATACTTCTAAGTCTAAATTGAGGTTATCTTCTTTTAATTTATTTGATAATTGTCCTATTTCATCTACTGACATTTCACGTGGTAGTATTACACGTTTTATTCCTTCATCATATGCCCATTTTAGACTTTCATAATCTCTTAATGTCATTTGTGTTGATGCATGTACTTCCATATCTGGTATGAATTTATTTATCAGATATATTAATCCTATATCTTGTACAATTACAGCATCTACTCCTATACGATATAAAAATTGTATGTATTTTAGAACATCAAGTATTTCATTTGAATTAAAAAGTGTATTTACTGTTACATGTATGCTTGCACCATTAAGATGTGCATATGTTACTGCTTTTTCTATTTCTTCTGATGTGAAGTTATGTGCAAATGCACGTGCTCCATATCTTTGACCTGCAATATATACAGCATTTGCTCCTGCATTTATTGCTATGACAAGTATATCATATGATCCTGCTGGTGCTAGTAATTCTGATAAAACCATAAAATTTATGCCCTCCTTATCTTCTTTTTAGGTTAAAAAAAAGTTTTTTTTTATATTAATTTTTTTATTTACTATATTTTTTTTTTGAATGTAAAAAAAAATTTGTTAAAAAAGATAATATTCTCTTAAAAAATAATAAATTTCATATTTTCATTTTGCGTTTAATTTTATATATATTATATTTATATTCATCATTTCATATTAGTTTTACAACATCTTAAATTAGTAATAATTAGTTTTTAGAAAATAAAGTTTTTCCATATTATTTTAAAAAGTAGGTATGGTATTTAAATAGTAGATCATATAATGATATTAATATATAAAAAATATAGAGATGATAAAACATGGAAAATGTAAACAACTTAAATGGACAAGTACCAGCAATAAAATTCAAAGACACAAAAACAAAACAAGTATCAGGAGCAATCTGTGTAAGTACACCAGAACAAATTAGACTTGGACTTCTTGAAGAAAAACTAGCATCAGATGAATATGGAAATGTTACAATAGAACAAGAATGTGACACCCAAATTGTAATGTCACCAGAAGTTGCAAGAAGCCTAATTAAAATGCTTGAAGATAATCTTGCATCAAACAACTTATAGAAAAAAAAATAATTACTTCACCACCACATTTTTTTTTATTAACATCTTTTTTTATTTTAAAGTAAGGAAATTAAATTTAGAAAAAAAAATGAAGATTTATACATTAAAATATTCCACATGAAAAAAAAAATAATTATAATAATAAAACTTAAGTTATATAATTTAAAAAATTATTATTTAAAAAAAAGATTTTGAATTTTAAATTGGGAGATTATTATTTTATCATTAGAAAGAATAAAAAAAGTAAAATGGTAAATATGTAGCTTACTTAATTTTGTAGATACTAGGATATTTAATTGTATTTTTTACTGAGTTTTTTTTTAGATTTATTAAAGTAAATAATATCTTCATTTCATAAATCTTACTTTTACTGGATCTGATAATTAAGGGAATTATGAGAAATTCAGGATATTAAGTACGTCTATTTTTAAGTTTTTTTTTACTGAAAATAATCATTGATGTGAAGTTGTTAAGCTACAACCATTTTAATTTTTCTCTTTTTATTTTCTTTATTTTCCTATAAATTGATTCCTATAAAATTTGTAGAAAATTCTAATATTATTATAAACATTTTTTTTCTAGAGATTAATAGTATATCTTTGAAATTCAATTATTTTAACTTGTATTAATATAGGCTAACGTGCATGTTTTTAATGATACATTACTAGTTTCATCTTTTAGAGTTTCTCTTACTAGGTCTTTGAATCATAATGAATTGATTCAGATTCACTGGGATTTGTTACTAGGTTTTGCATGTTTTATAATTAATATTAAAAGGGTAGTTTTTTTTCTACTTTTTTTATTTTTTCCTATTTTTTCACTATCTATTTTAAAGTTTTTAATTCGAACATTACTTGGAGTTTTTTTCAACTTTTTTTTAAAGTATTAATATTGTCTTTGTTATCAAATGTATAATTAAAGAGATATTCCTTTTTTTTTATTCTTTTTGTTTTTTTATATTTTTCTTGAGAGATTTGCATTGGTTACATTTCTGTATTTATTAATTAATGGGGTCTGAATCATTGTGTTTAAATTAACGTTCTAAAGTCTTCTTCAGGTTTTTTTTCTATTCTTTGTAAAATACTGGTTGTATGTGTTATGTGTATTTATCCATGTGTCATGTTCATTAGTTTTTCTTTATATATAAGTTGTTTCTGAAATTTTACTGATAAATTTGTGTATCTAATAGTTTATAAGTTATAATGTTACATCTAATTTTATTGTTAGATACCTACAAAGTCATTATATCATAATGAATTTAATTGCACAAGATAGGATGCAATCATGAGCATTTGGGTTTTTATAATGGATTATTAAATAATGCTTTGTGTGATTCTAATTTTTTTATAGATTGTACTATTTTAACTTAAGGCTAAGTATGTTATTATGGATAATTGGTTGTTTTATCATTTGAAAGCTATAGTTATATTACTATGTTATACTCTTAGGAATTATCTATGATTTTTTTTAGTCTCATTTTATTTTACTAGTATGATATTTTTTTTCATTTTTGACTTAAATTTATTTGATTTTTTTTGACTATGTTTTTATTAAAGGAAATAAGGACTGATTTATTATGAACGTATCTTGGCATGTACTGGATATATCTACTGATAAATTATTTGGTTATAGTTTATAATTTTATTAAGATTATTATATTTATTACTGAATATTTTTATTGAATTAATGTTTTCGTTATTAGTTTTAGATTAAAAAAAATATGATCATAACTATATTTTTTTTATCATATTTAATCTAAATGATATAATTGATTTTCCTTTACTTATCTGATTATATTATATACAACATATTATTCATGGAATTTAAAATTATTTTAAATTCTTATATGTGTATTGTAATACAAATTATGTTTTTATAATATGTTCTATATAAAGGTTTTAGTGCTTTTTTTTAAAAAATAAAGATTTATGAATAAATATTTTAAGTGATAATGAATAAATAGTTCGTTTTATTATGAAATAAACCCTAAATAATAGTTTGATTCGTTAAGAATCAACTCTTTTTTTTAATCAATAATTACAAAAATAAAAAGATTAACTCCTTAAAATATGTGCAAAAAAAAATAGTTACTATAAATTATAAGTTAAAAAAAAAGAAAAAAAAGAGTAAGAATATTTAATGTGAAATTTCATATTCCATCTGTTTACGTTCAGCATAACTCTTATATGGTGTACCATCACCAGCACGTCCATATGGAGCAGGCTTATGCATTTCTGGATTTTCTGATGAATAATCTACATCCTCATAACCTGAACTTACATGGCTATTGTCACTACTACTACTTGTAGTTGAGGATTTTTGTGATTTTTTAGTAGAATCACTAGTAGATGATGTTGTTGTATTATTTGTATCTGTTGTATTATTTTCGAGAGTTACATTTTCAGTAGTATTATTATCTGTAGTATTATTATCATTTCCTATTATTGATGGTGTGAAGCTAATAATTAGTATGATAATTAATACAACTACACTAAATATTGCAAATAGTCGTTTATTACGCATTATTTTATTTCCTCCAATAAAAATTTTTTTTTAGAATTTAGATGAAAGTTATTCTATTAATTCATTTTTTTTTACTATAAGTTTAAAAAATTAGTAAATGCTTTAAGGATCTTTAGGTTTTTTTCTAAGTGTTAAGAAAAAAGTTATAAATTAAAGTAATTCTATTTTTTTTTAAAGAAAAATAAAAAGGATGATTATTTTATTTTTTTTTATAAAAATCTTTATCTATATTAATTGTATCTCTTTTTGAAGATGTTTTTTATAATCTTCAAAAATTATTTTATGTATTAATGCATTTTCCTTTTTTTCATCAACTAGTATTGATGAATCATCATATATTCCATCATTATAAAATAGTGTTAGTAATGCACAATCATCCACTATTGTATAAAATATTTGATGTATATCATCATCTGTAATGTAGGTTTTTATTTGGTCATTTTCTTTTAGTTTTTTGAATTTATCACTAAATTCTGATTCAAGTATTTTATCATAGATATTTTTTGATGTTATAAGTTCAAGGTATCCATCATTATTTTCTAAGCTGTTTATTATGGCTTCCATGTGATATTTTGAAAATATTGGAAGTATTATTCTCAGATTTTTCTGGTTTGATATTTTTTCTTTAAATATTTCTAGTGTCTTTGCATAGCTTATTGAATCTGCATTTATTAGTGTTGCATCTTTCCATAAGTATAGATAGCGTGAGAATTGTATTGGTATTGAGTTTAATATGTGTGTATTCCAGTATTTGTTAAATTTATCACTTACCATCCAGTTTTCGATAAATACTTCTAAGTTTCTACATGCCAGATATCCTGATGATGTTAATGAATATTTTTTATTGTTGTTTTTTTCAATAAGATTTAGTTCTTCTAGTTCTCGTAGTGATCTTAGGATGTTGGTCTCCTGTTTTTTTAATATTTTTTGTAGATCTTCTACATTTGATGGTTTTTGTGTTAGTTCTAGTAAGATATTTAATCTTATTTCTGAATTTAGAATATATTTTATGGAATCATATGATTGTGAGGTAAAATCATGTATGTTATTAAACATTTTTCTAATTTTCGCCTCCTCATAATTTCAGATTATTATTTTTATAAAAAAACCATTTTGGTTCTTTTCATTTCTTTTTAAGTTTTTTAGTTTCTTTTTAAGTTTTCATTTTTTTTCTTTTGTTATGTTAATTACTATTTTTAGTATTTTAATGATGAGTTTAGATATTAATCTACTATGTATTGCATTGTATTACCTGATTGTTTGATATTTTCTGTTAGATCATGGAGTGGTATTTTAATATCTGTTTTCATGTTGTATTCTTCAAATATTTGATATCCCCATCTTATTGCATCATCATCATATATGCATATACAGTAATTGTTGTCTGGTTTTCCATTTCTTTTAACTAGTGCTATTATTAGTTTTTCTTCTGATACTACGCAGATTAATTTTGGTGTTTTATCTTTTATTGCTTTTATGTAGAAGTTCTTGTTTTTTGTTGTAGTCTTGTTTTTTATTGTAGTCTTGTTTTTTCGTGCTGCTTGTACAAATCTTTCTAGTAGTACATATGGAACTATCATTTCATGTGATGATTCCTGATTTAGTATTGTTGTTATGATCTTCTCATAATGTGGATGTAAGTACATATTTAATGATCTTACATTTCCATTATACATAAGTGCATCTTCTATCATTTCAACTACTATGTATGGATTTATATTATCTGCCTTTATTAGTTCATAGTTTTTAATCATTGGTAATGTTGCTACTGCATCAAGTTGTTCATTTTCAACAATATGTTTATTAATATAATTACTTAAGTTCTCAATAAATTCAAAATTATTATTTAGATATAAAATATTTATTAGTTTATTACGTGTATCTGTTTTAAGATAATAGTAATCATTTTCCTCATACACATATCCATTTTCTTCAAGTTTTGATAAACTAGATGTTAATGATGTGTATTTTAGATTTGTAAGTTTGTGAAGTTCTTTAAGTGTTGCTTTTCTATCACATAGCTCGATTAATATTTTTAATCTAACTTCTGAATTTGTTAAAAATTTAAGTTCTTGTCTAATTTCCTTAATATACTTAAAACTCTCGTTATTTTGATACATGGGAAATCACCATTTTTTTTACTAATATATACCATTTTTATAATATCATATCATATTTTCTTAAAAAAATTTTATTTTTTTTTAAGTTTTATATAATCACCCTAATTTTATAACATATATAATATTTATTAAAAATTGATAATAAAATTTACTTAATACATTTATAAAACAAGTTTTAATTATAATATAAAATATGAAACACTTAAATTATTAAAAATATTTTCACATCATATTAATTAAGAAAAAAATAAATTATGATAGAGTAATAAAAAAATAAGCAAAAATAATAAAAAAAAATATAATAAAAAATTTCAAAAAAAAAAACAATCATATTCAAATTAAAAAAAAATATAATTAAAAAAATATATTAATAAAATTAAAAATAAAACAAGAAAATATAAAAAGAAAAAAAGCATAGGAGAGATAAAACATAATGAATCAAACAATAAAAGATCTTGAAACCAGACGAAGTATAAGAAAATTTAAAGATAAACAACTAACAGATGATGATCTTAACACAATAATAAAAGCAGGAGAATATGCTCCATCAGGACGAGGTCTACAATCAGCAAAAATACTAATAATACAAGACCAGGAAATTATAAAAAGATTCTCACAATGGAATAAACTTTACTTCCCTGAAGAACTAGCTAAAAAGATGGGTGATGCAGATCCATTCTTTGGAGCACCAACAATACTACTAGTACTTGCTGATTCAACAGTAAACACATACATAGAAGATGGAAGCTTAGTATTAGGTAACATCCTTAATGCTGCACATGTAATTGGTGCTGGTGGATGTTGGATACACAGAGCACGTGAAGAAATAGACTCACCACAAGGACAAGAACTACTAAAACTACTAGGTATTGATCCAAAATATAAAGGAATTGGACATGTAGCTATAGGATATCCAGCTGATGATATAAATCCAGAAGCTGCACCAAGAAAAGAAGACTACCTGGTATATGTAGATAAAATAGACTAAAAAAAAATTAATAATTTATGAGTTTATAATTTAATAATAATTCGATTTAAGAATTAAGCTAAGATTATAAAATAATTAGATATATGATATTAAAATATTCTTACAGATGATTTTTAAATTCTAAAAAAAAGCCACAAAAAAAAGGAAATTACATAATATATGTTAATGATATGAATATAAATCTAAATATATAACCTTCTTCTTTTCATCTTAACATATTCTTTCAACATAAAAAAAAATATGATTGAAAGATTATTATCTTTTTTTTACATAAATATATATTATATAAT